>NZ_JBHINJ010000081.1:0-1189 GCF_042194855.1 Bartonella sp. CL70QHWL
AATGGCGAAGAGCAAGTTTGAACGAACAAAACCGCATGTTAATATTGGTACGATTGGTCACGTTGATCATGGGAAGACCTCGTTGACAGCAGCGATTACGAAATATTTTGGTGAATTTAAAGCCTATGACCAAATTGATGCTGCGCCAGAGGAGCGCGCACGTGGAATTACTATTTCTACAGCACACGTTGAGTATGAAACGGAAAATCGTCACTATGCGCACGTTGATTGTCCGGGACACGCTGATTATGTGAAAAACATGATCACAGGGGCAGCACAGATGGATGGTGCTATTTTGGTTGTTTCAGCAGCTGATGGTCCAATGCCTCAGACACGTGAGCATATTTTGCTTGCGCGTCAGGTTGGTGTTCCAGCAATTGTTGTTTTTCTTAATAAAGTTGATCAGGTTGATGATGCAGAACTTTTGGAGCTTGTAGAGCTTGAGGTTCGGGAACTTTTATCCAAGTATGATTTCCCAGGTGATGATATACCAATTGTTAAGGGTTCTGCGTTGGCAGCTCTTGAAGATAAGGATAAAAGCATTGGTGAAGATGCTGTTCGTCTTTTAATGAGTGAAGTTGATAATTATATTCCAACCCCTGAACGTCCTGTTGATCAACCATTTTTGATGCCGATAGAAGATGTATTTTCGATTTCGGGTCGTGGAACCGTTGTTACGGGTCGTGTTGAGCGTGGTGTTATTAAAGTTGGAGAGGAAATCGAGATTATCGGTATTCGTCCAACATCTAAGACGACGGTTACAGGTGTTGAAATGTTCCGCAAGCTTTTAGATCAAGGTCAAGCGGGTGATAATATAGGAGCTCTTCTACGTGGTGTTGATCGTGAAGGGATTGAGCGTGGTCAAGTATTGGCAAAGCCAGGATCTGTTACACCTCATACGCGTTTTAAAGCAGAAGCTTACATTTTGACAAAAGATGAAGGTGGACGTCATACACCATTTTTCACGAATTATCGTCCTCAGTTTTACTTCCGTACGACGGATGTTACAGGTATTGTTACACTTCCAGAAGGAACGGAAATGGTTATGCCAGGTGACAATGTTGCGATGGATGTTTCGTTGATCGTTCCGATAGCGATGGAAGAGAAACTTCGTTTTGCTATTCGTGAAGGTGGTCGTACTGTTGGTGCCGGTATCGTCTCTAAGATCATTGAATAAATAATGCTTGTT
>NZ_JBHINJ010000082.1:0-1188 GCF_042194855.1 Bartonella sp. CL70QHWL
CGTGCAGCTTTTTATGTATTTGCTTTAAAGGTAGACGTTTTAAAGCATGAAAGTGTCCTTACGGCTTCTATAACCATAATAGCCAAAAACACTGGAAATAATGGCGCCTACCAGACTGCCTAAAAAGCCCCACCACCCCATATTGGAGGCTGTTTTTGTGGCTTTAGTCGCAGTGTTTTTGGCGCCCTTGATCGTATCCTCAAGATTGTCTGAGAGTGTTTCTGCCCGTTCTTCAAGGACTTTGATGGCTTTTTCGGTCTTTTCTTCTGCGCTTTGATAGAGTTGGACGGCACGGTTTACTGCTGTTTGTGCATCCGCACGGGACATGCCATCGGTCACAAGGGCCTTGATGATATCACTTCGATCAAATTTTGTCGTGAGATCTTCTACACGATCAGACAGACGCTCACCAAGATTTTTTAAAGTGGTGCGATAGTAAGAAGGATCATTTTTGAAAGCTGTTATCGCAGAACCAATATCATTGAGTGCAGCTTGATAGGTTTGTTTCAAGCGATCAGGGTTGAGAGCAGGAATGTCGCTTTTATTGAGAAGGGTGCGCAATTCACTCGAAAGTTGGTCAAAATTGATGCCATTGTCACTATTTTTTGCAAAAAACTTTTCAAGACTTTCGCTGTTTAAGTTTGCAAGTATGGGGGAAATATTGTTTTTGAGGCTGTCCACGGTTTGTTGGACCATGGAGCTGTTTTCTAGAGCCGTTTTAGCTCCTATCTTTGCTGTACTAGAAACCACGTGGATGGCTTGGAGGGTCATCAGCAATGTTATGAGAGCCCAGGTGAGAAAGCCATGAAGAGTCCCTGAGGTTTCAGCAAAACGTCCAGCTACAAAGCCTCCCAAGGCTAGGCTAATCAGTGTAACGATAACAGAGCCCACGCCAAAGGAGAGGAAAGAGCCTTCAAATGGGGTTGAAGAGGTGAAATCCATTTGGCTTAAGCCTAAAGCTGCGACCAGAAAAGAGAGGCAGATTGAGGTGGCAAGAGCCGTCACCAGTCCCGCAAAGATTGCGGACCATGAAATGGGTGTGTGAAAGAGTGAATATTTTTCTTCTAGAGATGTTTCTCCTAAAAAATTTGTATCAAATGGTGTGTTTTCAGGAATGCGAGTTTCCATGTTTTATCTCCTTGAATATGCTGGAGATACAATGCCTTTTTGCAAATTATGTTCCAAAAG
>NZ_JBHINJ010000083.1:0-1186 GCF_042194855.1 Bartonella sp. CL70QHWL
AAAATAGAATGCGAACTTTTTGATGAAGCCCAAGAAGACACAGCTGGAAACGTTGCAAACACCACACCAGACAAGGACGATACCCTTGATCCAAACGCTCCACAAAACGCATGCGACGAAGGCGAAGGCGTTATCCATATGGATGAAGAGGATAGATAAACAAAGCTATTTTATGATGATAAAAAGAAATACTATTTTTATTTTACTATTCCTAAAAATACAGCTAAACAGCGTTCAATTTCTACCATTTTATCTGCATGAATGGAGCCGAAAGCTGGACTAACTTTTTCACATCTTACCGTCATAATCTTATCAATCATGACTTGCGAAGGTTTTTGCAAACCATTTTTAGCGGTTGGCTGAATCGTAATGCGGAGTAATGGCGCATCAACAAGTGTGCTAGTAATGGGTAAAACCGTTACACTTGTATGCTCACTGAATTGATTAGCTTGAATGATTAACGCAGGTCTTGGTTTACCAAAATCGCCTTGCATAGCTATTGTGACGAGAGATCCACGCATTATTCTGTCCAGCCATCAACATCCATTAAAGATTGATCCATCAACAACTGCATAGATGTATCTGTTTTATCCATTTTTGCGACTAAGCGACATTGGCGTCGGCACTCTTCTGCAAAGTTCGGTTGGCGAATATCTGGTACCCAAATTTGCATTAAACGCAAACCTGCTTTTCTTTGTGCGTTGCGATGTTTTTGAACGCGTTCATTGACGTGCATTGTAGCCATAACAAAATCTCCATTATGTTTCATGTAACGTATAACACAGAAAAAAGTTACATGAAACGAGATTTTTAATAAAAGGCAATAATTGCAATTTTAAATATTCACTCATCCCCGCCTTGTGTGGGGCTTTTTTATGGAGCAACACATGCGAAAAATATCATCAGAAGGACTAGCACTTATCAAACAATGGGAAGGTTTGCGTTTAAACGCCTATAAAGATGCCATTGGGGTGTGGACAATAGGTTATGGACATACAAACAGTGCTGGAAAGCCTTTTATTTACGAAGGCATGGCAATCACTGAAAAGCAAGCAGAAGAACTTCTTTGCCAAGACTTAAGACAATTTGAAAATGCTGTTGAACGCGCTGTTACAGTTTCATTAACGGATGAACAATTCGCGGCGTTAGTGTCCTTTTGCTATAATGTAGGAACAGGAGCCTTTTG
>NZ_JBHINJ010000084.1:0-1185 GCF_042194855.1 Bartonella sp. CL70QHWL
GTTGATAATCTTGATGTTGATTTAGGAAAATTTCATCAATGGGTGGGGCGTGTTGGTGGGCGTTTAAGCAAGACACTTAATGTTTCTGAAGAGGGACGTGTCGTTTCTTTTTATAGTAAGCTTTCTTATTTGCATAGTTTTGAAGATAAGCAATTTGTTTCTTTTAAAAACGATTTCCAATTAGGTTTTTTTGGTTCTTTTTTGGAAGCAGGTCTTGGGTTTAATGCTCGTCTTTCTTCAAAACTTTTTCTTCATGGAGATGTAACTTATCAGCATAAATTTAAGAAAGCTGGTTTTTCTGGAGCCAGTTTCTCTGCTGGATTGCGCCATCTTTTTTGAAGAGATATAATGTGCATTTTTATATGAAAGGCAGAAGATTTTTCTGCCTTTTAATGTATTGAAATTTATTTTTCCTCATCAATATGGTTATTTTTTTGATATAAAAGATTACAATAGATGCTTTCTTCTATGCGATGAGGAATTTTCCTAAAATTTTGATATTAAGATATGGGGGCAGATTTCATTGTGAATGTGAGAAGCTTGAATGCTAAATTCTTGTGGTATAATCTTTTAAAAGAGACGATATTGATGGTTGTTTTTGTCCATTTCTTTATTAAATTTTATAGATCATAAGTTTAGTCTTTACGAGATTTATGCATTTTTTTGAATTTTGTTTTAGAACTTTATTTACGTTTATATCATTTCATACGCATATTATTTGTTTCCTTTTTTAGGATGTTTACTTAAGAATTTTGGAGAAATACTTGTTTTTAGAACAAACAGAGGGAGTTTGAGGTCAAATTATAATAAAAGTAAAGTATGCTTTATCGTATTGTTACGGTTGTTGTTTTGTAAATGATAGGTGGCAGAGAAATTTTGATTGGATACAGGATATTATTTTTATTGCGGTTATGCGCGGATATCATCATTCTTTTTTCAGCATTCAATATTTGCGCAGATTTTAGCACTCGAGAATGTTCATAAGAAGCAATACACCTTTTTTCAAAAGTCCTTCTTTACATGCCAGCTTCGTTTGTGATGAACAAGGGGTTAATTGATTAAGTATAAACAGGTTTGAATGAAAGAAATTTATAATATTCAGTTTTTTATTGAATATGTAGAATGATGAGTGAGTATTCTAAATCATTGATGAAATTTTCCTAAATCAACATCAAGATTATCAAT
>NZ_JBHINJ010000085.1:0-1135 GCF_042194855.1 Bartonella sp. CL70QHWL
TAACATTAACAATAACAATAACAAAAAAAATAAAAATATTATTTTATCAAAAAGAGAAATTGATTTTGAAAATTTAGAAACAAACGATTTGGTTGACGAGCCAATCGAGTGTGATGATGTTCAATCAGAACAAATCAAAACGATAGAAACCAAACAACCAATCATTCACGAGCAAAATATCAATCTTTCAAACGAAGTTAACAACCGATGGCAAATTGACGAAGCGATGATTGCGAAATTGCCTTCACGAAAAGTTAAAAAGGTTGGAAAAAAACTTTCAGAAATCTTTGACACGATGATGCCTGCTTATTTTCCAGAGAAAGCAAACTTTTTTGAAGAAACTAAGAAAACAAGCGAAAAACAAGAAGTTGAAAGAATACTAGAAGATTTCAAACCCGATTTTCAATACGCAACTGAACAAGGATTAACGCATGATGAAGCCTTATCAGAATTTGAAAAATTTGTACGCTTTTCAAAATCCAACCCATGTCGAAATGCAAATGAACGCGATTGGCAAAGCGCTTGGGATAATTGGATTACGCATCCAGAATATGGATTGGTAATTAAGAAACACAAAAAATTAGAAACGGAAAAACTATATGCAACCGCATGCTATAAATCATCATCAAACAATTTCGCAAATAAGCTTTCAGAAAGATTTAGCATACCCCCAACAGCGATCTACGCTTAAAGACACTTATGGATCAGAAATAGAGCTTTTTTCGGAAGCATCAGTCATGAAATTGTATTTAAAAGGATCCGAAAAAACAGCAAAGTAGTGAAATTTGCTGATGATTTTGAGAATAGAGATGCGTTTAAATTGACAGAAAGGCACCGTACAGAGCGATTTAAAGATTTTGTGATAAAAACCACATTGAAATTAAAAACGCTTCTGTACGGTCCATTTTGAGGCAAATAAACCCATTGGTAAAGTTATGGATTTAGATAGGGGATATTAAACCAGATGTTTTTAAAAAAACGTAAACAGAAAGGGCAAAAAAAGTGGGTTGCAACGGCGGTGGGGCATGCACCATGGGGATTAGGGGTAGCAGAGTATTTTTATAACCTTTACGAATATGATGATGGCACAAGAGAATACGAAGAATTTGACGGTGGTCAGTATCATGAGATGCCT
>NZ_JBHINJ010000086.1:0-1134 GCF_042194855.1 Bartonella sp. CL70QHWL
TAGCGACGCATGGTGAAGAGAATGCAAGCAGCAAGATAACATCGCTTACCAATGGGTCTATAACTAAAGACTCAAGTGATGCTGTAGCGGGTAACCAGTTATATGCTCTAGGTGATAAAGTTGCGCAGTCTTTAGGTGGTGGCGCTAGTTATGAGAATGGAACTTGGAGTGCGCCTACATTCACGGTTAAGAGCTTTAAAGCGGATGGGGTAACAGAAGATAAAGAATATAGTACTGTTGCGTCTGCCTTTGCTGGTGTTGGAGATTCATTCGATAAAGTTAAAGATAAGTTCAGTAATATTAAGGATGAAATTACCAAAGAGATTGAAAAGGACATCACCACTGTTCAAGGCGATGCGTTGTTTTGGGATAAGTCCAAAGGTGCGTTTGTAGCGACGCATGGTGAAGAGAAGACAAACAGCAAGATAACATCGCTTACCAATGGAGACATTAGTGCTACTTCAAGCGATGCTGTAGCGGGTAACCAGCTATATGCTCTAGGGAGCGGTGTTGCGCAATCTTTAGGTGGTAAAGCTAAGTATGAAGGTGGCACATGGACAGCTCCGACTTACGAAATCTCTAATGTTTCTGCAGATGGTGATGTGGAAAAGACGAGCTTCAATGATGTTGGTAGCGCCTTTGCGGGTCTTGATACGAGTGTCAAGAATGTGAACACTCATCTGTCTAATGAGGTTAAAAGGTTTGAGGATAAAATAAGTAATATTACTCAAGCGGTTAATGGTGATGCTTTATTATGGAGCGACGCTGCACATGCCTTTGTAGCGACGCATGGGGACAGTAAAGAGAACAACAAGATTACGTCTCTTAAAAATGGAGATATTAGTGGAACCTCAACGGATGCCGTAACGGGTAACCAGCTTTATGCTCTAGGTGATAAAGTTGCGCAATCTTTAGGTGGTGGCGCTGAATATAAGGAAGGTCAATGGAGTGCTCCAAGCTTCAAAGTTAAGATCGTCAAAGAAGATGGCAGTGCCGTTGAAGAGCAGAGCTATAATGATGTTGCGTCTGCCTTTGCTGGTGTTGGTGATTCATTCATGAATATTCATAAAGAGCTTCAGAATGAGATTAATAAAGTTGTAGGAGATAGTCTTGTTAAGCAGGATGATGCTACGA
>NZ_JBHINJ010000013.1:0-60555 GCF_042194855.1 Bartonella sp. CL70QHWL
TTCTTGCATAAGGCGACAGGCTTTTTGCATGTGGATTATGGCAAGCTTGGCTTTGAGATGGAAAGGGTGCAGTGATGGAACAAGAAAACACGAATTCTCTATCAAAGTTGTTTGATCCAAAATTTTTGCGTCCTTTTATGTATCAGGTTATACCGCAGTTACCTAGATATTTATTTCAACAACTCTCTACCCCTCTAAGCACGCCGTTGTAAGGGCAATACACGCAAAGTTTTTTAGAACGTGTTGCTTTTAGCACAAACCCTTTTGATGCGAGCAATGGGGCTGATACTCCACAAAAATTGAGTCCTACAGAGCTTATTCGCGGTTCTCAAACAGGAGGAGGAGAAGCTGGGAAAAAAACGCCCACAGAATTGATTATGTCTACGGATGATTTAAAGCGCTAAATGCCTCCATTGCCGGATGTTTCAAAGGATACTGTTAAGATACAAGAGGCGCCAGAGCAACAAAAGCATGACTTCTCAGAGCAGGGAGGCGTTGCATCAATGATCTCTCAATCTCCACTTGTTGGGAACATTGATCAGTCTAGTGGGGATGAAGCTGGGCGACAGCAAAAAAATGTGATGGATTATATTGCTCAACTTAATGAGAAATCTATAGCGGAAAACTCTTTGAAAAATGATTCTGGAAATGATGAGGAAAAGCTTTTTGATGCACCTATAGAAGAAGAAAAACATTTGAATGCACACTTACCAGAGGAGGAGCATTTAAAAGCAAGTGGTGATCTTGAACAAAAAACAGATTATATCAAGTCACTTGATAATTTTGTTCAGACAGGAGCAAATCTAAGTAGCTTATGGGAGCGTTTTAGAAAATCAGAATTTTCCGAGCATTTAATGGATTTTTTTGCAGGGCTTGCGTTATGAAAGACACCACAAGAAAGTTTTTCAAATGCATCTATCCTTATGCGGCAGGGCAACAAGGAACGCGCACAATATAAACAAACTTTGCAATTTTTACGCTCTAAAGGGTATAGCGATGAAGATGCGCAAGCACTCACACAATATCCAGACCTTGCCATGAAAATCATAGGCAGCACGTTAAGCCCTCAAAAAGGCTATAGAACATTGCTTAAAAGGCTTAATCGGGGTGATTATGAAGCTGTACCAACCGAATTGCAGAAAATGGACCAAAGCCAAGAGGCAAACGTTTACAAGGTCTTGTACTCCGGCGTGTATCAGAGGCAAGGGCTATGGACGAAAGGTGCTTATGTTTCCTCTAACTACCAAACAGTAGAAACGCAAGCACCAACGGGGGTTTTCAAAGCAGAAGCATTGGCACCGATTATTGGTTCTTTCTCAGGTCTGGGTGGATTTTTAGTGGGCAATGGACCCATTCAATGGGCTTTAGCCGCCATTATGGTTTTAGCCGCATGTACTGGCATTTTCTTTGTTGCTAAACGCTTTCAGGAGCACCGCCTATGATCTTATGGATGAAAAGAAACTTGATGGTAACAGGTGCGGCTTTAGCCGCTTTTTTTATTGCCTTAGCAAGAGCTTTTACTCTTGGTAAAAAAGCAGAGCAACAAAAGCAAACAGAAAAAGCTTTAAAAGCAGCCACAACACGGCTGGAGGTGGAAAGTGAAGTTAATCAAAAAAGTGCTGCTGATGTGCGTGCTGCTCTCTTTGATTGATTGCGCGACAAATAAATATGCTTCTTCTTGTGTTGGTTGGTTACCTGTTTATTTAAGCCGGCAAGATCTGAACACCATCAGTTCCAATTTAGTAAGACAGATCTTAAAGCACAATAATCTAGGTGAACGCTTGTGTGGGTGGAAACATGGTTAGAAAAAAATCCAAAAAACACATAGAGCTTACAGAAGTAGAAAAGAAATGCTTCAAGAAATGATCATCACCTATCAAAGCGTGAAAATGATGTCTCGCTTGATGAAGTGGATAGCATTTTTTCTTTTTTTGCTTATCCTTGATTTTGCACGCCTCATGGATGCAATAGACAACATCTTCGCACATTTAAAACAATGGTTCTTAAAGAATTAGAAAAACTGTCATACAAGCAAAACTTCGAAAAATCCTTTTTACTATGAATTGGAGATCCAATCATAAGCGTAGTTCAGAATGCAAACCAAGTCGTAAGAGCTCTAGTGTTTTGGTATCTGGCTTTCGATAGATCACAACTAAATCTGGCTTGATATGACAATCACGACAATTGCGCCATTGACATGTTAGTGCATGATCTCTCCAATGCGCCGTTAGCGGTTCATTCTCCGCTAACGCTTTGACCACAAGCAGTAAATTCTCCTCTAGTGCATTAGCATACCTACCTTTGCTTTCATGTTTAAGATCACACCGGAATGAACGCGTATAGACAATTTCCCGCATAGCAAGCTTAGGTTTGCTTTTCAGATTTACGCATTTCGGTTCTATCTTCCCGTATCATGGTCCTTAAGCCGTCTAATGATGTATGTTCTTCGATGCGTCTCATTTCAGCATCCTCGATAGCTCGTAATGTTTCCGGATTTGGTTGGAATAGATCAAGCGGTAATGCTCGATCTCTAGCAATGCGGGTCATAAACATGCGTACTGCATCCGATACAGTTAAACCCGTAGACTTAATAACTGCACTTGCAATTTCTTGAACTTCATCAGGTATGCGGGCTTGAATTTTTCCCATTGCTAAACCTCCTATTCAATTGTAGTACAATGTACTACACGTTAAGTTTATGTCAAGAGTTTCAACAATAGCTTTTCACAAGAGAACTTAGCAAAATTCAAAAAATGATTAGAGAAAGTTGGCAGAATAAGATATGTTTTGTAGAAGAATATTGGAAAATCCTATTCCCTAACCTTTATTTATGAACCTCGCACTTTTAAAAAAAACTATATAAAATCAATGTGATATATGAATAAAAAAGAGCATAATATCACTAAAAGAGTGTTATAGAAATGATGTATCATGACGATTCTACCACTCGATAGTGCTTCGATAAGAGAAGCAATAGCGCTTCTTGAAAAAGGGAAGTTAGTAGCGTTACCAACGGAAACTGTTTATGGATTAGCGGGCGATGCAACCAATGGGAGGGCAATTTCTTCTATTTATTCTACAAAGGGTCGTCCGCAAATTAATCCTCTTATTGCGCATGTCAGCGGCATCGAAATGGCACAACGTTATGTTGAAATTGACTTTCTTTCACGCCAATTAATGGAGGAATTTTGGCCAGGGCCTTTGACATTGGTTTTGCCTTTAAAGGAACAGCATAATATCCATCCTTTAACAACCTCTGGTTTGAATACCTTGGCTGTTCGTTTTCCAGACAGTCGTTTTGCGGAAGTGGTACAACATTTTGGCCGTCCACTTGCTGCTCCTAGTGCGAATCAATCGGGGCGTCTTAGCCCTACTTCAGCTGAGGCTGTTTTTGCATCTTTGGGGGAATCTGTTCCTTTAATATTGGACGGAGGACCTGCTAAAATAGGGCTAGAATCAACGATTATTAAAATTTGTGGTGAAAATATTTATCTTTTGCGTCCAGGGGGGCTTTCGGCTGATAAAATTGAAGAAGTTGTGGGGAAGTCTTTAAAACGGATAGATCAAAGGGCGGCGATTGAAGCTCCTGGGATGTTAAAATCGCATTATGCCCCTAATGCCACGGTTCGTTTGAATGTAGAAAAGGTAGAAAATGGTGAAGCGCTTTTAGCATTTGGTTCAAAGCGTGTTATGGGGGCTGAAAATGCCGTTTCTATTTTAAACCTTAGCGAAGATGGAAAGTTGGAAGAGGCAGCCTCTCATTTATTTCAATATATGAAGGAATTAGATTCATTTAAAGTGAGATGTATCGCAGTAGAACCTATTCCATTATACGGATTAGGGGAGGCTATCAATGATCGTCTTATACGGGCTGCAGCTCCAAAGGAGAAATGAACATGGAGCAGGAATTAATTGAGGGGTTTAGGGAAATTGTTGGTGCTAAGCATGCTATAACAGATCACGCGTTGATTGCACCGTATTTGCTTGAAGAGCGTGGGCTTTTTCATGGAAAAACACCTTTACTTTTACGTCCATCTTCTTGCGCAGAGATCTCATCGATTATGCAGTTAGCGAGCAAAACGCGCACACCGATTGTGCCACAGGGTGGAAATACAGGGCTTGTGGGGGGACAACAACCAGATGAAAGAGGAGGGAGCGTTCTTTTATCCATGGAGCGATTAAATAAGATTAGAGCTATAAATCTTGAGGGAAATTTTGTTGTTGTAGAGGCTGGTGTTATTTTACAGGATTTACAGAAAAAAGTGGATGAATCAGGTCGTTTTTTCCCTCTTTCTTTGGCATCTGAAGGTTCTTGCCAAGTAGGAGGCAATCTTTCGTCGAATGCTGGAGGGACAGCTGTTTTAGCTTATGGCAATATGCGTGATCTTTGTCTTGGTTTAGAAGTTGTTTTACCGGATGGGCGTATTTTAGATGATTTGCGTTTTGTTAAAAAAGACAATAGCGGTTACGATTTAAAAGATCTTTTTATTGGTGCAGAAGGCACATTGGGAGTTATAACCGCAGCCGTTTTGAAGATGTTTCCAAAAATAAAAGGAAAAGCTGTTGCTTTGGTGGGATTATATAGTCCGGCGAAGGCTTTAGAGTTTTTATCTCTGGCTCAAGAATATGGAGGAGGGATGTTGACAGGTTTTGAGCTCATGGGAAATCTCAGTTTGCAAATGGCTTTAGATTATAAGATGTGTGAGAAGCCTCCTCTTCAGCGGAAACATGAATGGTATGTATTAATGAACATTTCATCGTTGCAATGCAATGATGAGGCATTATCGGTATTGAGTACTATTTTAGAAGAAGCTTTAAAGAATGCGGTGATAGAAGATGCAGTTGTTGCGCAATCTTTAAAACAGCAAGATTTTTTTTGGCAATTACGAGAAAGTATATCATCAGCACAAAAGTTAGCAGGAGGGTCCATTAAGCATGATATTGCAATCCCACTTGCTTCTATTCCTGATTTTATTGCTGAGGCAGCGCTTATTGTAGAAGATATTGCTCCAGGAGCACGGGTGATTTGTTTTGGACACATGGGCGATGGAAATTTACATTATAATATTACACAACCTGTAGGAGCTGATACGACAGTGTTCTTGCAGTTATGGTCAACAATGAATCATCGCATTCATAGTTTAGTGGTGGACTATAGAGGTGCATTTTCTGCTGAGCATGGAATTGGTCAGCTTAAGCGCGAAGAACTTCGTTCTTTTAAATCGCCTGTCGCATTGGATATTATGCAAGGGATTAAAAAAACGCTCGATCCTTTAGGGATAATGAATCCTGGAAAAGTATTATAATTCAAGAATGGTGATCATGTATTTTTGTTTAGATTTTAATAACCAAAAAAGAAACCAGTTGTTTTTTATTCAAACTTTTAATAATCCAATGAGAAAAAGCTGCTAAAGGGTGTATGTTATTTAAGATAAATTGGGATAATGTATATGGCTAATCAATGCTTTAATCAGGCAAAAGCGGTGCTTGAATTTCGGTTAGATCCGTGCCATTTGCCACAAACGACGACATATTTTTCATCCAAAACGGGTAATCAGGTTATTTGTTCGTTAAATGAGCGTGGTGTTTCTTTTAAAACGGATATGCCTTCAAGTTTATCGCATTTAATACCCCCTTATCATTTCCAAGGAATTGCAGCACGTACCGTAAAAACGCGTTCAGGAGAAAGAGCTGTTGCATTAGAATTACTTCATGCCGATGAGGAAGCTTGTATACCGCTTTTGGTTTCCAGAGATTTGAATAATGTTCTTCTGGATTGGCGGTTATGGGCGGATACTTATGGCCTTCCCATGCTTATGATCAATGAAGATAATCGCATTCTGGTTGTAAAAGATCGTTCTGATTTACATCGATTTTTTGGTACAACAGCACATTCTAAACAAAAGCGTTTTTTACTTCGTTATAGCAATCCGTTAGGCTTGCGTTTGGTGATTGCGAATCGAATTGCACTCCAGTAATATTAACATGCATTTATTTTTGTACTACCGTCAGCATTTATCTTGTTGTGCTGTAAAACATCGTTGTTTGGAGCGGTAATATAAGGCATGTAAACTTCACACATGAAGTGTTTTAGGAGATATGGCAAATATTCTTAAGTTTGCTTGTAGGTATTTGTGTAAGTGCAGCATAGGAGTGGGAAGCAAGAGGAACCCGCTCAATGAGAATCCAGACCTTTACAGACGGGATTTGGTGTGACTTTTGGTTCTTGAAAACAAAAAGAGGAAGTCAATGATTGTAAATGAGAGTTTTTTGACACCATACATTGGCAGCAGGAATCGATTATGTAAAACGCTTTTTTCGGAGAGGTAAAAACGGTTTTCATAACAATAGAAACTGTTTTTTTTGGCGGTATAATTTTGGGTTTTTGCCACATCATAAAAACACCAGCAGATTGCTGGAAGTGTTTTTGAATTTTTTTATAAATAATTTCTCCATGTTGAATGAGAGCTTTGAATATTGCAGAATATTCTTATTTCATCTCTCTCTCTCTTATAATCAAAATCATTTAGATAGAAAGGGTTATCGTAATATTGAGAGTTGGAAAATACAAAGATGGTATCGGTTTTTATTTTTATTCCAGAAAGATGGAAGAGTGGATTTATACTATTTGCAGGTAGTGTTGTAAAATGGGAGTGATGAGCATGAGAGGTATTGTTTAAGAATTTGTATGTGAATAATATAACTATCTTTTTTGGGCATTTTATTTTTTGTAAAAGCGGAATTTCATTAAAAACGCGATAGATAAAAGAAATGATAGTATATATGTTTTTCTTCAGGACTTTATAAGAAAGAAAGTGTTTATAAAAATGATGAGAAAATACGTTTAAAGTAACAGTAAAATGATCATTTTATATTACATTTTCGGATTCAAAAAATTTTCCTATTTTATCATGAGTAGATATTCTATTTATAATATTTGATTGTTCAAAGGAAAGCACACTCATTTTTTCAAAATTATGGTCAACGTAAAACAGTGAGAAAATTTGTGTGTCATGCTCTTATATAAAATAATAAAATCGTAAAAAAGAATATTCAAAGGATTTTATTTTCTCGCGCAACGGCTCTCCATCCGATATCACGACGAACAAAACCTTCTGGCCAATCAATACAATCAACAGCTTCATAGGCACGTTTTTGTGCATGCGTAATCGTTTTTCCTGTTGCAGTTATATTGAGAACACGTCCACCATTTGCAATGAGTTCTCCATCACGCAACACTGTACCAGCTTGAAAAACTTTCACATCGGGAAGAGAGTTTACTTGATCAACGTTACGGATAACAGTACCTTTTTGGGGAGAGTCTGGATAACCATTAGCAGCCATAACAACGGTGAGAGCAGCTTTTTCAGACCACCGAAGAGGCTTATTTTCAAGTTTTCCTTGAGCAGCAGCAAGAAAAATTGGCAAAATGTCATCTTTGAGGCGCATCATTAAAACTTGACATTCAGGATCACCGAATCGTACGTTAAATTCAATTAATTCGGGTCCTTTTTGCGTTATCATTAATCCGACGAAGAGAATACCTTTAAAGGGAGCGCCCATTTCTTTCATGCTTTTTAAAGCTGGTTCAACAATTTCTTTGAGAGTACGATTCACTATTTCTTTGGTCATGATGGGCGCTGGTGAATAAGCACCCATACCACCGGTGTTTGCTCCAATATCCCCATCACCTACACGTTTATGATCTTGAGCAGATCCAAAAGGAAGAGCAACTTTACCATCACAAAGGCAGAAGAAGCTTGCTTCTTCACCTTCAAGAAAAGATTCTACAACAATTTTGTTTCCTGCATCTCCAAATGTACTTTTGAAGCAGGCATCAACTGCGTTAAATGCTTCTTCCATAGTTGTTGCAACCACAACACCTTTGCCAGCTGCTAAGCCATCAGCTTTAATAACAATGGGAACATCTTGTTGCTGAATGTAAGCTTTAGCTTTAGAGGCATCATTAAAGCATTGGTAACTTCCTGTAGGAATGTTATTCTTACGACATAAATCTTTTGTAAAAGCTTTTGAACCTTCTAGTTGAGCAGCTTTTTGAGTAGGACCAAATACACAGATGTTAGCGCTATTAAGAGAGTCTGTTATACCCGCAACCAATGGTGCTTCTGGTCCTACAATTACAAGATCAATAGAACGTGCTTTACAAAAATCAATAACAAGGGAATGGTCATCAATGTTTAAATTAATATTTTCACCAAATTCTGTTGTTGCAGGATTTCCAGGAGCACAGTATAACTTTGTTAGCAGTGGTGATGCTGCTATTTTCCATGCTAAAGCGTGTTCTCGTCCACCTGAGCCAATAAGAAGAATATTCATTGCTTGCTCCTCTCATAAAAGATGATTAATCTCATCCCCTTCTCATAAGAATGAAATGTCTCTATCGCAAGACCAAAGGTAAATCATTTGATGAAAAAAAATAAAAATATCGCGCATGTTCAGTCCTATGATAGCCAAGGACGGGTTATGGATGCATCTTCCAAACAATGGGTCTACAATTTCCTTCCCTGTTCTTTATGGTTTTATGCGCAATTGGCGCGTTGGGATCGGCCTATTGGATGGCAATTGTTGATGTGGCCTTGTTTTTGGTCAACAACAATGGCTTTTTTCTCTTATAAAATGCATTACGATACTCTTTTATCAATGTTTCTTCATTGGGTTTGGTATCTTTTTCTTTTTTTTCTGGGATCTATTGCTATGCGAGGGGCAGGATGTACTTGGAATGATCTTATTGACCATAAAATTGATGCTCAGGTAGAAAGGACACGTTCTCGCCCATTGCCGACAGGTCATGTGAGTCGGTTTCAAGCAAGAGTTTTTATACTTGTGCAATGTTTGGTTGGTTTAGTTGTTTTATCACAATTTAATAGGTTTAGTTTTTTTCTAGGTATTTCGTCATTGATAGCTGTTGCATTTTATCCTTTTATGAAACGCGTAACATATTGGCCGCAGTTTTTTTTAGGCGTTGCGTTTAATTGGGGGGCATTAATGGGGTGGGCTGTTGTCTTTGGAAGTTTAAGCTGGGCACCAATCTTGCTTTATGTGGGATCAATTTTGTGGACCATAGGATATGATACAATCTACGCACATCAAGATAAAGAAGATGACGTTACTGTTGGTGTCCGTTCTACGGCTCTTCTCTTTGGTAAAGCAACCAAGCGTGCTTTAGTATTTTTGTATGGTGGTTTTGTGATGTTCATTAGTCTAGCATTTTATTTAGCTGGAGTCCCTGTTCTTAGTTTTTTGGGGATTTTTGTGGCAAGCATCCATATGTTTATTCAAATTAAAGTCATTGATATAGATGACAGTTCACAATGCCTCAGGCTTTTCAAATCTAATTCGCTTATTGGTTTTGTGATTTTTGCTGGTTTAGTATGTGGGGGTATATGGACGATATTTTATCCTGCGGTCTAAAAATAAGTTAGCTAAAATCATAGTTTCTACTGAATACAGTATGTTTTTTTAAATAAGCTTGTTGCTAATCTATTTTTAAGCGATACAGTAGAAAATATTACTAATCAACTGTTACAGTGGAAATGAAATTCTTCTATTTAAATAAAATAAATCATCTTCTTTTAGAATTTTTCAAATAAAAAAATATTTGCTTAACTGTTGGGAAGAAAAAATCTTCATAACGATGAAGTTTGAAGGATTAGGGATAAAGTTTTTGTCTTTTCCAATCGCTGTGTTCAACACAATCTCGTGTAAAAAGCAGACGATCATGTAAACGAAATGGGCGATCACACCAGAACTCTATAGAAAGGGGTTTAACACGAAACCCAGACCAATAAGGTGGTCGTGGAATATTACCTAGAGCATAACGTGCAGTATATTGAGCAATTGCTTTTTCGAGCACAAAACGATTGTCTAAAGGTTGAGATTGTTTAGATGCCCATGCACCAATTCGACTACCACGTGGTCGTGATTGGAAATAGGCATCGGCTTCCTGTTGACTTACTTTTTCAACAATTCCTCTAATTCTTACCTGACGACGGAGCGATTTCCAATGAAAACCTAAGGATGCTTTCATTGATTTTAAAATTTCTTGTCCTTTACAGCTTTCATAATTGGTATAGAAGACAAAGCCTTGGGGACTGTAGTCTTTGAGGAGAACCATACGAACATTAGGGAGTCCTGTTTCGTCAACTGTTGCTAATGCCATAGCATTCGGATCATTTATTTCACTTATCGTTGCCTCTTCAAGCCACTTTGCGAAAAGTTCAAAAGGTTTTTGCATTTGCATAAAATGATCATCTGTTGGTATTTTTTTGCTCATAGTTTCTCCAAATATCAGTGAGCATGGGTGAGGCATTTTCTCATTTACTTTATCATCAAGAAGTCACAGTACCATTTTTCCTTATTTTCAAAAAGCCAATGCTATCGTGTATTTCTATGGTAGTTTAATTATTTTTACTTTAGCATAGACTACAAGGAGCTATATTAAATAAATATCTCATTTTATCTGGTATTTTAGTTTATTGATAGACATATAAAGAGAAAAGAAGAAATTATTCTCTAGAATAGATTGATGAAGCTATAAAGGGTATTAACAACGTATCAGTTGATATTTTGAAAACGAAGAAATTGAAAAGAGGGCAATATGCGTGATCCCTACACGATTCTAGGTGTGGCACGTACCGCAAAATCGCAAGAGATTAAATCGGCATTTAGAAGATTAGCAAAGAAGTATCATCCAGATCATAATAGAGATGATGCAAAGGCTAAAGAAAAATTTGCTGAAATTAATCAAGCTTATGAAATTATAGGTGATAAAGATAAAAAGGCACAATTTGACCGCGGTGAAATTGATATGGAAGGAAAACCGCTTTATCAAGCCTATGGTACTGGTGAAAATTTTAGCAATAAACAAAATCCCTTTTCAGGAAGAGCAAAGGGATTTGATTTTTCCTCTTCAGGTGGTGCAGGTTTTGATGCGAGTGATATTTTTCGGGATCTGTTTGGAGGAGGAGGTAGCTTTTCGAATTCCACACACTATAACCGTCCCCAACAAGGAGCACATGTTCGTGCTAATCTTGCCATAACACTAGAGCAGATGGTTGGCGCAGAAAAGGTGGAAGCTGTTTTTCCAAATGGAAAAAAGTTAAAAATTAAACTTCCATATTATATTGAAGACGGACAGGTTATTCGTTTAAAAGGTCAGGGAGAAGAGGTAGCTCTTGGGCAAGCAGGAGATGCGTTGATAACCATTCAGATTCAAAAACATCCTCGTTTTCGGGTTGAAGGAAGAGCACTTCATCTTGATTTACCAGTTTCTCTTAAACATGCTGTTTTGGGAGCAAAAGAAGAAGTTGAGACGTTGGAGGGACGTGTGGTTTTAACGATTCCTGCGTGGTCAAGTTCTGATCGCGTTTTACGGTTGAAAGGGAAAGGGCTTCGTTTAAAAAATGGTACAAGAGATGATCTTTATGTGCATGTTCGCATTATGTTGCCGGAAGGTGAAAATGCCGCGCTAGAACAGTTTTTGCAAATGCAACAAGATTAATTTTAAAATTTTTATATATAAAAGCGTAGTTTTTGTTTGATTTTAAACCAATTGCTTGAAGAAAAAGTTGACCTGTGTCATAGGCAGATGAATAATATTAATTTTAAGTAACAATGGGGCAGTGCTGATGGCTAAGGGTAATGGTTTATTGTACGGTAAGCGTGGTTTAATTTTGGGGTTGGCCAATAATCGCTCCATCGCTTGGGGAATCGCTAAAGCGGCAAGTAGCGCAGGGGCAGAGCTTGCTTTTACCTATCAGGGTGAAGCAATGAAAAAGCGTGTTGAGCCTTTGGCTGAAGAATTAAAGGGGTTTGTTTGTGGACATTGTGATGTTTCTGACAGTGTCTCTATTGATACGGTCTTTAAAGAAATAGAGAAGAAATGGGGAAAACTCGATTTTTTAGTTCATGCTATTGGTTTTTCTGATAAAGATGAATTAAGTGGTCGTTATATTGATATCAGCGAATCAAATTTTATGATGACCATGAATATTTCCGTTTATTCCCTAACGGCTCTAACGAAGCGTGCAGAAAAATTGATGCCAGATGGTGGTTCAATCTTGACACTGACCTATTATGGAGCAGAAAAGGTTGTTCCAAATTATAATGTAATGGGGGTTGCTAAAGCGGCTCTTGAAGCGAGCGTGAAATATTTAGCGGTAGATTTAGGTCCTCAAAATATTCGTGTTAATGCTATATCTGCTGGACCCATTAAAACGTTAGCAGCTTCTGGTATTGGTGATTTTCGTTATATTTTAAAATGGAATGAATATAATGCTCCATTACGTCGTACGGTAACAATTGAAGAGGTTGGTGATTCTGCGCTTTATTTTCTTTCAGATTTGTCTCGTTCTGTTACTGGTGAAGTCCATCATGTCGATTCGGGTTATAATATCATAGGTATGAAAGCCGTTGATGCACCAGACATTTCTGTCGTTAAAGAATAAAGTTTGGTTTATAGGATTTTATTGGACAGCAGTAATTTGACCAAATTTAAAGTGGCTAAGAGTATTTGAGCGCAAAGAGCTACCTTGTGTATAGCATACAACATGCGTTGTCGTTGTAATATTTGACAGAGAAACGGATCTTTTTCATGTCGCATAATACATTTGGTCATTTGTTTCGTGTAACAACATGGGGTGAAAGTCATGGTGCTGCTCTTGGTTGTGTCATTGATGGTTGTCCACCTGGAATTATTTTTACTCTTGCAGAAGTTCAAGCTTATCTTGATAAACGCAAACCAGGACAATCAAAATATACAACGCAGCGCCGAGAACCAGATAAAGTAGAGGTCCTTTCAGGAGTTGTTGTTCAAGACGATGGGACGACATTGGTGACAACAGGTACACCAATTTCTCTGTTGATTCGAAACACAGATCAGCGTTCGAAGGATTATAGCTCGATTGCCCATCAGTATCGTCCAGGACATGCGGATTATACTTATGATATTAAATATGGCATTCGTGATTTTCGAGGCGGGGGACGTGCTTCGGCACGGGAGACGGCAGCACGTGTTGCAGCTGGTGCATTTGCTCGTAAAATCGTTCCTGGTTTGATTGTACGAGGAGCAGTGATAGCAATTGGTCCTCATAATATTAATCGTGATCGTTGGGATTGGTCAGAGGTTGATAATAATCCTTTTTTTACAGCTGATGCAGAGATGGTTCACATTTTTAGTGATTATATCAGTAAACTCCGTAAAGAGGGGACATCTGTTGGAGCGGTTGTTGAGATCGTTGCAGAAAATGTTCCGGCAGGTTTAGGAGCCCCTATTTACGCAAAGCTTGATCAAGATATTGCCTCGTTACTTATGTCGATTAATGCGGTAAAAGGTGTGGAAATTGGTGATGGTTTTGCGGCAGCCCGCTTGAGTGGAGAAGAAAATGCCGATGAAATGCGAATGGGAAATGATGGAAAACCGCTTTTTTTATCAAATCATGCGGGAGGTATTTTAGGGGGAATATCGAGTGGACAGCCAATTGTTGCACGTTTTGCTGTAAAGCCTACTTCATCAATTTTAACACCTCGTCGCTCTATTGATGTTGATGGTCATGATATAAACGTTATAACAAAGGGGCGTCATGATCCATGTGTTGGGATCCGTGCCGTTCCTGTTGGTGAAGCGATGGTTGCTTGTGCTATTGCTGACCATTATCTAAGACATCGCGGTCAAGTTGGGTGATTGAGAAGGTGAACAATGGCGTATGATGAAAAAAAAATTGTTTCTGCACTTAAAGCTTTTGAACACGGTGAAATTGTTGTGGTAACAGATGATGATGACCGTGAAAATGAGGGTGATTTAACTGTTGCTGCAGCGCATTGTACAGAAGAAAAGATGGCGTTTATTCTTCGTCACACAACAGGTATTGTGTGCACACCTATGCCAAAAACAGAAGCAAAACGGTTTAATCTTTCTCCTATGGTACCAGATAATAACTCTGCACATGGGACACAATTTACGGTTACTGTTGATTTTAAACACGGCATAACAACAGGGATCTCAGCACATGACCGTACATTAGCTGTACGTAATCTTGCGAATTCAAATGCAAGTGCGGATGATTTTGTTCGTCCAGGGCATGTTTTTCCTTTGATTGCGCATGAAGGGGGGGTGCTCATGCGTTCAGGTCACACAGAGGCGGCTGTTGATTTATGTAAATTAGCTAATTTGCCGCCGGTTGGTGTTATCGGTGAGTTAGTTAATGATGATGGAAGCGTTAAACATGGCGATCAGATTATGAAATTTGCGCAAGAACATCGGTTGCATATTATAACGGTTGCAGATTTAATTGCTTACCGCCAACGTAAGGAAATATTGATCAAAAATGTTGGAGAAATGCCTATTGAAACATTTGTAGGTCCCGCTATTATTCAAAGTTATCAACTCCCTTGGGAAGCCGTTCAGCATATTGCAATTGTTTTTGGTGATGTCCGTGAGGGGGAGGATATTCCTGTGTATTTACATCATGAAAACATTATAAATGACGTTTTTTGTCAAACTTCAGATATTATGGTGATGATGCGGCGTATGATGGAAAAAGAAAAACGTGGCGTATTTATTTATTTGCGTGAAGGATCTGTTATACAATCAACTATTGATATTCAAAACATGGCAAGAGACAGTTCAGAAAACCATGTGCAGGCAATTGAACGCGAAGAAGAATGGCGCAAAATTGGTTTAGGATCACAAATTTTAAAATATTTAGGAATAGGCTCTGTTATTGTTTATGCTTCTAAAGAGCGCCATTATGTAGGTTTGGAAGGTTTTGGAATTCGTATATCCAGAACAGATATTTTTTGAGGTTCATATGAAAAAAGAGATACAAGAGGGAGATATTACGACCTTAAGTTTCGAGCAAGCGCTTAAGCAACTTGAAGTTATTGTCGAAAATTTGGAACGTGGCGATGTGCCTTTGGAACAATCCATTGATATTTATGAACGCGGTGAAGCGCTTAAAAAGCATTGTGAAAAACTCTTAAGAGTTGCTGAAGCTAAAGTTGAAAAAATCCAGTTTTCAGAAGAAGGTTCTCCAGAAGGAGTAGAACCACTTGATGCTAAATAATATTAAATCTTTTTGGATATTTATTGTGGGACTTAAGAGATGCAATAACCTTAGTTTATAAACAGAAAAATTTATTGATTTCTTTTTTATATAATAATTTAAAAATGAGGAAATTATAGTTCATCTCAATAGAAAAGAGCATTTTTCAGTAAAAAAAGATGCAAAACTGTAAATAAGAGTAGAGAAGATGTATTTCGTTGCGTTTTCTTGAGTTAAGATAATAGAAAGGATTTTTTTTGTCTCAGGTCCTAACACCATTGCTTGACCGTGTTTGTTTTCCGCAAGATTTGCGGGCATTGCATGAGTCTGATTTGGTACAGTTGGTTGATGAGTTGCGGACAGCAACAATTGATGCGGTTTCTGTAACAGGTGGTCATCTTGGGGCGGGACTTGGTGTTGTTGAGCTCACTGTTGCATTACATTATATTTTTAATACACCAGAGGATAGGATTATTTGGGATGTTGGTCATCAAACCTATCCACACAAGATTTTAACGGGGCGTAGAGAAAAAATTCGCACATTACGTCAAGAGGGCGGATTATCTGGTTTTACAAAACGTTCAGAAAGTGTGTATGATCCATTTGGAGCGGGGCATTCATCTACTTCTATTTCAGCGGGGCTTGGCATGGCGGTGGCAAGTGCTTTGAAAGCAGAGACAAGACGCAATATCATAACTGTCATTGGTGATGGTGCAATGTCTGCGGGTATGGCATATGAAGCAATGAACAACGCTGGTGTTTTGAATGCGCGCTTGATTGTTGTTCTTAATGATAACGATATGTCTATAGCACCACCTACAGGTGCTATGAGTGCACATCTTGCACGATTAGTGTCTCGTCCTTCTTATCGTCATTTGCGTGAACGCGTAAAGATGTTGAGCGAAAAATTGCCAAAGTTTTTTTTGGATAAGGCCCGTCGTTCAGAGGAATTTGCGCGTGGCCTTTTGGTTGGGGGAACTTTATTTGATGAGCTTGGCTTTTATTATGTTGGACCCATAGATGGGCACAATTTGGGGCATTTATTGCCTGTTTTTAAAAATGTTCGTGAATATCCTAATGGTCCTGTTTTGGTGCATGTTGTAACCCATAAGGGAAAGGGATATCCACCTGCAGAGGCCTCGTCTGATAAATATCATGGTGTTAATCGTTTTGATGTCACGACAGGAAAACAGGTTAAAGCATCAAGTAATATTCTACCCTATACCAAGGTATTTTCTAAAGCTTTAATAGAAGAAGCTCACCATGATGATAAGATTGTTGGCATAACAGCAGCGATGCCAACAGGGACAGGTCTTGATTCTTTTGCGAAAAAATTTCCTGAAAAAATGTTTGATGTTGGTATCGCTGAGCAACATGCCGTAACTTTTGCGGCAGGACTTGCTTGTGAAGGGTATAAGCCTTTTGTTGCAATTTATTCTACTTTTTTACAGCGTGCTTATGATCAAATTATTCATGATGTATCAATTCAAAAATTACCGGTACGTTTTGCTATTGACCGAGCAGGTTTTGTGGGGGCAGATGGCGCAACACATGCTGGAAGTTTTGATATTGTTTTTTTGTCCACTCTTCCTGAGTTTGTTGTTATGGCACCTTCTGATGAGCTTGAATTGATGCATATGGTGCGTACAGCTGCAGCTTATGATCAGGGACCCATTTCTTTTCGTTATCCGCGTGGTGAGGGGATTGGTATAGATTTACCGCAACGTGGTGAGTTATTAGAAATTGGAAAAGGGCGCGTTCTGCGTGAAGGGAATAAGATCGCTTTGGTTTGTTTTGGAACGCGGATGTCAGAAGTGTTGCAAGCTGCTGATGCGTTGGAGGTTGAAGGGTTATCTACAACGGTTGCAGATGCACGGTTTGCAAAACCTTTAGATAAGGATTTGATGCGTCGTTTGGCACGTGAGCATGAGGTATTGGTGACAATTGAAGAGGGGGCAATCGGTGGATTTGGAGCGCACATATTACAATTTTTAGCGCAAGAAGGGCTCTTAGAGCATGGTTTGAAAGTTCGTACACTACAACTTCCAGATGAATATTTGAATCACGGCTCACCAGAAAAAGTTCTTTCACGTATTGGGCTTGATGCTATGGGCATTGTCAACACGGTTTTTACAGCTTTGGACCGCGAGATTCGAACAGGATAGAAAATTCGAGTATGAGATGGCTGCCAGAAAAAGACTCGATATTCTTTTAGTTGAAAAAAACTTTTTTAAGACACGTTCACGCGCACGTGATGCAATTATGCGCCAAACTGTTAAAGTTAATGGAGAAATCGTTTTAAAAGCTGGGCAAATCGTTTTTGATGATGCAGAGATTACCGTTTGTGATCCAGCGCAGAATTATGTTTCTCGGGCAGCGTTAAAATTGATTGCTGCACTTGATGCATTTCCAATTATAACAGATAAAGTGACAGCCATTGATGTTGGTGCATCAACAGGTGGTTTTACGCAAGTTCTCTTAGAGCGTGGAGCAGATCATGTTATTGCCGTTGATGTTGGGCATCATCAATTTGATAAACGTTTATTGGGCAACAGTGCTATAACGTTATTAGAAGGCTTGAATGTCAGAGATTTTAAACAGGAACATTTAGGTGGGCGAGAAATTGATCTTATCGTTTCAGATGTTAGCTTTATTTCGCTCAAACTTGCATTGCCTCCCGTGTTGTCTTTAGCCAAGAAGGGTGCCCAAGCTGTTTTACTGGTAAAGCCTCAGTTTGAGGTTGGTCGTAAACATTTTAGTAAGGGAGGAATATTAAGTCCATCAAGTGCTAAAGAAACTGCTGAGGCGCTTTTTGTTTGGTTAAATACACAAACAGGGTGGAGTGCAAAAGGTTTAATTTCTTCCCCTATTACAGGCGGTGATGGCAACGTGGAATATTTACTATTCGGAGAAAAACAAGAGTGAATGACAATGTCATAATCGATCATATCGGAGTAAATGGTTATGGTATTGCTAAGATGTCTCACGGCTTCGTTTCTGTTCCTTTTACTTTACCAGGAGAGTGTGCTGAAATTACTGTTCATGGAAAATATGCAACATATATAGCATTAAAAGAAAAATCATTAGAACGCATTGATACTCTTTGTCAGCATTTTGGAGAATGTGGAGGGTGTACTCTTCAGCATTGGCATATGGATGCTTATCGCGTATGGAAACAACAATTGGTTGTTGAGGCGCTTAAAAAGTATGGACTTAATAATGTTGTTGCGCCTTTAATAGAATGTAAACCTTATAGCCGACGGCGGATTACTCTAACAGCATCCATGACCCCACAGGGGCAAAAAGTTGGTTTTAACCGTTATCTCTCTCATGAGATTGTAGCTCTTGAGGAATGCCCAGTAAGCCGTCCAGAGCTTATTTCTCAGTTGCATAATATCAAAGAGCTCTGTGCTTTTCTAAAGAACTCTGCCAAACGGTTTCATGTTACGATAACATGTGTTGAAAATGGTTTAGATGTTGCTTTAAGCGGTTGCATTATACACCATGAATCACTTCGTCAGAAAATGATCAGTGCTGCTCTTTCATATGGGATTATACGTTTATCTGTTGACGGTGAAGTTTTGGTTGAACGAGAAAAACCAGAGATTTACTTTGGAGATGTCCGTGTTGAATTTCCTTCTGGTGGTTTTCTGCAAGCAACTTGTGAAGCGGAAAATATAATGGGCAATATTATTTTGACTCATTTAAAAAAAGCAAAGAATGCTGTTGATTTGTTTTCAGGGGTAGGAACATTTACCTTGCGTATGGCAAAAAAGATGAGTGTTCATGCAGTAGAAAATAATGAAGATGCATTAAGAAATCTAAATACAGCAGCACGTTTTGCGACTGGTTTAAAAACGGTCACTTGTGAAAAACGTGATCTTTTCCGACATCCCCTTTCTGTAAAGGAACTTGAATGTTTTGAGAGTGTTGTTTTGGATCCTCCCCGTGCTGGTGCAGAGCAACAAGTACGTGAACTAGCGAAGACAACAGTATCACGTGTTGTGGCGATTTCTTGTAATCCTACTACATTTGCTCGTGATTTATCTCTTCTTGTTGCAGGGGGGTATACAGTAGAAAAAATCATACCGATCGATCAATTTTTATGGTCACCACATGTCGAAATTGTTGCTGTTTTGAGCAAAAAGAAAAAAAAGAAAGGTTGGAAACTTTAGCCTAATTTTTTTTAAAAGTTTACCTGAGTATTATTATAAAATCTCTCCAAAATTTATCTATAATAATAACCTTTTTCTCGTTGATCTAAGAGCACTGAATGTAGAAAGTGCTTTTTTATTATGAAATATAAAAGACAAGTTACCCCACACAAAAAAACCACAAAAAAGACGAATGGATTACGAAGAATATGTATCTGAATAAGCCTGTTCCATCGTTATATTTGCCATCTCCCAATGTTTCTAAAATTCTTGGTACTTGAGACGGTCCATAAGAAGAATCTTTAGTTCTTTCTTGTACAGTTTTTATCCATATAACTCTCCCTGCCTGTAATGTATAAACGAATGATTTTGATTGGTTCAACAGACACAGATTTAAAATGAGAGAATCTTACGGTATTCAAGGTTCTAATACAATATGAATAACGCTAGATTATCTTTATAAATCAATGCATTGTACCCCCTCACAAAATGGTCGTAATAGACGAGAAGGAGGCAATACGGGGAAGGAATGAGCAAGCTTATTCCTCTATAAGCGCAGTTCCACCGATTGTCATATTATTGATTCGAAGGTGAGGTTGGCCAACACCAACAGGGACATTTTGGCCAGCTTTTCCACACATACCAATACCATTATCTAGTTTACTATCATTACCAATCATTGTGATACGTTTCATAGCATCCGGTCCATTTCCAATAAGAGTTGCCCCTTTGATTGGTGCACAAATTTTACCATTTTCTACTCGGTATGCTTCAGTACATTCAAAGACGAATTTTCCAGAAGTAATATCAACTTGTCCTCCACCAAATGAAACAGCATAGATACCACTTTTAAGTGAAGAAAGGATTTCTTCAGGTGTTTTATCTCCTCCTAGCATGATTGTATTGGTCATTCGTGGCATTGGTGCATAAGCATAAGATTCACGCCGTCCATTTCCAGTTGATTTACCTCCCATAAGCCGTGCATTAAGCCTGTCTTGCATAAAACCAACGAGCTTTCCATCTTCAATGAGAACGTTATATCCTGAAGGGGTCCCCTCATCATCAACAGTGAGAGAGCCACGGCATTGTGGAATTGTTCCGTCATCAACAACTGTAACACCTTTTGCTGCAACTTGTTGTCCTAAAAGTCCAGCAAAAGCGGATGTTTTTTTACGGTTAAAGTCACCTTCTAAACCATGACCTACGGCTTCATGGAGCATAACACCAGGCCATCCGTTGGCTAAGACAACATCAAAAGATCCAGCAGGTGCTGCTTCTGCTTCTAAATTTGTTAAAGCCATACGTAAGGCTTCATCTGCAGCTTTCTTCCAATTGTCTTCATGAATAAATTGGTTAAATGCTTGTCTCCCTCCACACCCATAAAAACCATTTTCACGTCGATTGCCTTCAGCTACGACCACAGATATAGAAAGTCGCACAAGGGGACGAATATCACGAACCAAATAACCATCTGCACGTAAAATTTCAACATGTTGTAGCGAGCCGGAAAGAGAAACAGTCACTTGATGCAATTTATCATTTTTAGCACGTAAATAGGCATCAATTTTTTGCAAAAGAGCACTTTTTTCTTCAAATGATGGAGCATCAAGGGGATTATGCGGTTGATAAAGTCTTTTGTTTGTTTGTTGAGGTGCTATACTATAAGGCCCTGCATGATTATTATAGGTAACAGCTTTAGCAGCTTCACTGGCACGTTTGAGTGCAGCAGCTGATAACTCACTAGAGTGAGCATATCCAGTAGCCTCTCCAGCAACAACGCGTAGTCCAAATCCCATATCTTGATGAAATGAGCCGTTTTTAAGCTGCCCATTATCAAATAAAAGAGCTTCGCTTTCTGTGTACTCAAGGTAAAGCTCACCATCATCAGCATGATGAAGTGTTTCCTGTACAAGTGATTGCACTTTAGAGGAAGCAATATCAAAATGATCAATCAGCGATTTCATAAGAATTATCCTATTTTTATGGGGGCTTAGAAGATTTTTATCAATCTAATTTTAAGAATCTTTCAAAATATACGATGAAATTTCAATCGTTTAAAGTGTATTGATTTCACTCATGTTGGTAAGGTTGCATAGGCGTCGCCAAGACCATGAAGGTCAACAAAACCTCCAATCCCTTGTTCCGGAGTTGTAAAGATAAAATAGGTTGCCATTTTTCCTTTTAAAAAGAGCTGCAATATGTCTTCTTTAAGAAAGGCTTCAGCAACACAATTATCACCAAGACAACGACGATATTCCATTCTGCCCATATTTTTATCGTCAATTTTAATTCCAACGCCAGGACGTAATTCAACGCGAATCGGAACAAAAACACGCATCAAGGCACCTTGCTTTTGAGGAAGTTTATAAAATGTAACGCGCAAGGTAATATCTTGACGCCCTTGTGTGTGAACGTTTTGTACAACTTCACACTGCATGTTAGGTGTACCTGGTGGTAGAGAACAAACTTTTGTCCATGCACCATAGGTTTGTGGAGCAGGGACACTTTGCGCATAGGGTGTTTGTGCAAATGCATGACTGATAAAACTACTATAAAGTGTGTAAAAAACAGTGCCAATAAAAAAAGTTTTTTTGAGTAATTTATAAAGTATCACAGAAAATCCTATCCGACTTAACACTCACAACCATGCATAGATTTACATAAAAAATGAATTCCCTATAAAAAACTATAACACAAAATCAGTATTTACCCAAATATATTAATTCATAGGATATATTTTTATGATACACTTGTAATATGGGAAAGAACGTTGATTGAAAAAATGTGTTTTTATTGCCAGTATTTTCATCTACTTTTAGGGTATACGTGCGAAAGAGATATTTCATATTTTCTCAAAAATACGATTGGTCTTAATTGGTCATTTCCATACGCTAGATAATATTTGTCAGATAATATTGGGTTTGTGAATGACAGAAATGGAAAAGGGCTTTGAGTGGAATGTCAGTTTCAGAAAAGTTATCGGTTGTGAATGGTAAATCAACGCCACCAAAATCCACTATTAGTGATTATATCACATTATTAAAGCCACGTGTTATGTCTCTTGTGATCTTTACGGCTTTAGTTGGTTTGATGGTGTCTCCTGTTCCTATCAATCCGTGGTATGGTTTTTTAGCAATTTTATGTATTGCTGCTGGTGGCGGTGGTGCGGGAGCACTGAACATGTGGTATGATGCTGACATTGATGCTGTGATGGAACGGACTAAAAAGCGTCCCATTCCCATGGGTAAAATCAGCTCTCAAAAGGCATTTATTTTTGGCATGGTTCTTTCTATGCTCTCGGTATTGGTTATGGGGAGCTTCATTAATTGGTTTGCGGCATTTTTTCTTGCTTTTACGATTTTCTTTTATGTCGTTATCTATACAATTTGGTTAAAGCGTATCACACCACAAAATATTGTTATTGGTGGTGCTTCTGGGGCTTTTCCACCAATGATTGGATGGGCCGCGGCAACAGGGACAGTGAGTATTGATAGCTTTTTATTATTTTTGATCATTTTTATGTGGACCCCCCCCCATTTTTGGTCTCTTTCTTTATTTTCATCTCTTGATTATGAGGCTGCAGGCATCCCTATGATGCCTAATGTACGAGGTGAACATTCAACAAAAAAACAGATTTTATTTTATACTATTTTGATGGCATTATGTGCTGCTGCTCCTTGCTTTATTGGTCTTGGCGGAATTTTTTATGCTATTTTTTCAACAATTTTAAGCATTATCTTTATTTATTTTGCCTATCGTTTATGGAAAGCTGATACACATAATGAAACTATTTTGATGGCTAAAAAAACGTTTTTCTTTTCGTTACTCTATTTGGCAGCTATCTTTGGAGTTCTTTTGATTGAATCTCTTGTCTGGTATTTTATCGCTCTTTAGGCAAATAAAATGAAAAAGCAAATTTAAAAAGAGCTTTTCTTCAAGAAAATTCTGTAAGAAAACACGATAGAGTCTGTTCTTATGCAAAAGATGATATTGCGCGTTTTTTTACATTGCTTATTCATGTATAATAATAGGTTGTTTGAATATATAGCTAAAACTATAGAGATTAAGGATGATTTATGTCTGGACTTCCCCCTTTAACGATACGTCTTTGTGGTCCACGTGGATTTTGTGCAGGGGTTGATCGTGCTATCCAGATTGTTCTGCTTGCATTAAAAAAATATAGTGCTCCAGTATATGTTCGTCATGAAATTGTACACAACCGCTACGTGGTTGAGGGATTACAGCAACGGGGAGCTGTTTTTGTCGAAGAACTTGATGAGATTCCAGAAGAACATCGCAATCAACCGGTTGTTTTTTCTGCTCATGGTGTACCAAAATCTGTTTCAGAAGAAGCGCGATGCTATAATTTGTTTTATCTCGATGCAACATGTCCGTTGGTCTCGAAAGTGCATAAACAAGCGATACGACATCAACGTCATGGTCGTCATGTTATATTGATTGGTCATGCTGGTCATCCTGAGGTGATAGGGACAATGGGACAGCTTGAAGAAGGGGCTGTGACGCTTATTGAAACGATAGAAGATGCTTTGCATTATCAACCCAATGATCCAGATAAATTAGGATTTGTGACACAAACAACGCTTTCTGTTGAAGATACTGCAGGAATTATCGATATATTACAACAACGTTTTCCTACATTAGCAGCCCCAGCGGCTGAGTCAATTTGCTATGCTACAACGAATCGACAAGATGCGGTTAAAGCAGCGGCAAAGGGGAGCGATTTGTTTTTGATTGTTGGAGCACCAAATTCTTCTAATTCACGACGTTTAGTAGAGGTTGCCGAAAAGTCTGGTGCGCGGCAAGCTATTTTAGTTCAGCGCGCTGATGAAATTAATTTTGAAAACCTAAAATCTCTTTCTATTGTCAGTCTTTCAGCAGGGGCTTCGGCTCCTGAAATTATTATTGATGAAATTATTTCAGCATTTCGTGAGCGTTATGATGTCACAATAGAATTAGCTGAAACAGCGGTAGAAACGGAAAAATTTTTAGTGAGTCGCGAATTACGTGACGTCATTTTAACGTCTCAAGATATGGCTTTCGTCAATGGTCAAGCAAATAATGCAAAAAATGAAAATCAGAATACAAACATATCTACAACGAAAGCAGAATAATGGCCGTTTATACAGATATTCACCCAAATGATTTAAAAGTGTTTTTAACACGTTATGCAATAGGATCACTTTTGTCTTATCAAGGTATAGAGGAGGGGATTGAAAATTCTAATTTTATGTTAGAGACAACACAAGGGCGATTTATTTTAACACTTTATGAAAAGCGTATTTCAAAAGATGATTTACCTTTTTTTTGTCGCTTGATGCAGCATTTAGGACAGCGTGGAATTCCTTGTCCTCAACCTGTTATTCAAAATGATGGAATGATGATCTGTGAATTAGCAGGACGTCCTGCCGCTATTATTACTTTTCTGGAAGGAGAGTGGATCCGCCAGCCCAATATAGATCATTGTGGCGAAGTGGGGATGGGGCTCGCACAATTACATTTAGCAGGACAGGATTTTACACTTAGTCGTAAAAATACCCTTTCTGTTATGGATTGGAAGGTCTTGTGGCAACGTTGTCAAACCAAAGAAGATGCATTGTTAAAAGAATTTGGACAAAAAATTGAGTTGGAATTGGCTTTTTTACAGAAAAATTGGCCGTTCAATTTACCAATAGGCATTATTCATGCAGATCTATTTAATGATAACGTCTTTTTTGTGAATCATCGTCTTTCTGGGATGATAGATTTCTATTTTGCTTGTAATGACTTTTTTGCTTATGATTTAGCGATCTGTTTAAATGCTTGGTGCTTTGAGCCTGATCATTCCTATAATCTTACCAAAGCACGTAAGTTATTGGAAAGTTATCAAAAAATAAGACCATTGATCCCTTTAGAATTGGACAAGATGGTTTTATTAGCTCGTGGTGCGTCTCTACGTTTCTTACTCACACGTCTATATGATTGGTTTAATACACCGCCTAATAGCTTTGTTATTAAGAAAGATCCATGGGAGTATTGGCACAAGCTTTGTTTTTTCAGTAATGTAAATTCGCTAAGTGAATTAGGTTTTTAAATTTTATGGCAACTCAACAAAAAGTCGTTGAAATTTATACAGATGGTGCTTGCTCAGGGAACCCTGGAATTGGAGGGTGGGGGGCAATTTTACGCTGGAATGGTCATGAACGGGAGCTTTATGGCGGTAAGGTCCATACGACAAACAATCAAATGGAACTCATGGCGGCTATTTGTGCATTAAAGGCGCTTAAAGAGCCCTGTTTGGTCGATCTTTATACAGACTCAGTTTATGTGCGTAACGGTATATCTAAGTGGATTGAAGATTGGAAAAAGAATAATTGGCGCACCGCATCAAAAAGTCCTGTTAAAAATATGGAGCTATGGCAAGCTCTTGAGGATGCTAGTTCTTGTCATACAGTCAGATGGCACTGGGTAAAAGGGCATGCGGGACATCCAGAAAATGAACGCGCAGATGCCCTTGCTCGCAAAGCAATTACTCAATATCGTGAAAATGGACGTTTTCCAGCATAATTGCTGTTTGGGAGCTTTTTCTTTTATCACGGAGTCGCAAGCGGGGTTGGCTGCGTATGGAATATGAATGTTCCACTTAAGGCGTGATCTTTAAAAGAAACTGTATAAAAAATTTTTTGGTTTATTTCTTCTGGTGCGAAATAGAGTGGAGCACTGAAGAGTGTATATTCTGCGTTATCACTGACTTTTCTTGCTGCTCCAATTTGCATTTCTCCTCCATCTAAAAAGAGAGAGGAAGGTGTAGTTTTGTTGTTATTTTGTATTTTTATAAGAAGGGTACTGTTATTTTTTTCGGCACTTATTTTTAGTGCATTCTGCATCATGCGGGGCAAAGAATCTTGCGCCTTTTTTAAGAAGGAAGCAGGAAGATGTTTATTTTTAAGAGCAGATGGCGAAAAATCAAAGTTAATAGTAAATGGAAGACAGATTTTATTACATAATCCAAGAGTGAAAGCACCACTTAAATTTTTGCTTGAACCAGAAAGATTGAAGGGCAATATTACTTTATCTTTATAACCTAATGACCAATCATTTTCTGTTTCAAAAAGCTGTGGAGTAGGATAAAAGATTTCATAAGAAATCTGTTGGTTGAAATTAAAAAATGGTGCCATGCCAGAATTACCTGGATTACGCCAGTAAGTTTTCCATCCTGGTTTAAGCTCAATTTCAATAATGCCTTCTCTTATTCCAGAAAGAGAAGGTTCAGTGATCGCTAATCGGATACGACCACCATCTGATTCATACCAAGATGTTGCGAAAAGCTGGAGTTTTTGTTCTGTTTGAGCATTTACAGGAATGTTAAGTAATTCTAAAACTATGAATGTTAAGCTTAAAGTAACTAAAAGCTTTTTATAAAAGAAAGTTGCGATATTTTGTAAATTTGTAAATATACGACTTTTTTTCATTGGAGTTTTATTTTCCTAGTGTGCTAAATGAACAAACTTTTATCATGTAAATTATGGAGAATAACAGATTAATGAAGCGGTGTAATGGCTTTTTAGGTGGACAATTACTCATAGCAATGCCTGGGATGAATGACAAACGCTTTATTCGTTCTGTTATTTATATTTGTGCGCATTCTAATGCCGGTGCGATGGGCATCATTCTTAATCAATTGCATCATATTGATTTTCCAGAGCTTTTGCTTCATTTGGGAGTCATAGACAGTGGCCAAAAAAAAAGTCTTTCTGAACCAATAAAACAGTTTCCAGTTCGCTATGGTGGTCCTGTTGATCCTTTGCGTGGTTTTGTCCTTCATTCAGATGATTATGCTTGTGAAGAAACTGTTTTTATTGCAGATAAGATCTGTTTTACTGCGACAATTGATATATTAAAAGCGATCAGTTGCGAACAAGGTCCGCAACATGCACTGGTCGCATTAGGCTATGCTGGATGGAAAGCGGGGCAACTTGAGGCAGAAATTTCTACAAATGGTTGGCTAATCAGTTCTACATCACCTAGTTTTCTTTTTGAAAGCGATTTAAGCTGCAAATATGATAAAAGTTTAACACGCATGGGTATCGATCCAACTTATCTTGCTTCTGAAATGGGACACGCGTAGAGTTTTTTCTAAGCTTTTTAACTTTACACGTTATTTTATCCATTATGTTTTTATTTTATAAGGGAAATGGCTCTGAACGAGTGTAATTAATTCTTCTATGGCAATCGGTTTCGTCACAAGTGTACTTTGAACATATTTACAGCCTTCTTGACGAAGAAAGATTGCTTCTTTTTCATTTTCAACACCTTCTGCGATAATTTGCAAATTAAGATCTGTTGCCATATTAATGATAGACTTTAGAACAATTTTCTTCTTAAGAGAGTCGATTGAGATAAGTGAACGATCAAGTTTAACCATATCAAATGGATAACGTACGAGATAGGTTAGAGACGAATAACCTGTTCCAAAATTATCGAGTGCGAGATTCATTCCCAGTGTTTTAATTTGTTCAAGAAAGTGCGCTGATTGTTCAGGATTATTTCTTAAGACAAATTCAGATATTTCAATCATCAGACGCCCTTTGTGGAGCGGATGGCGAAGCAAAGCGGCACGCAATTGACTGATAAAACGAGGATGAATCATTTCTGCGCTTGGTAAATTAATTGAAATAAAGAAAGATTGTTGGGAAAACTTTTCTTGTACATTTATAAGATCAATAATGGCATTATCGATGATAAACTGTGACAAATCCATAACAATTTGTTCATTTTCTACGATTTTTATGAAATCAGAGACATTTAAATTTCCATAAGTGGGATGATGCCATTCTACAATTGTTTCAAAACCAATAATATGTCCGTCTGATAAATTAAGAATAGGATGGTAGAGGATTTTCATCTCATTACGTTTTATGGCATAATGAACATCTTTCTCCAGAGTATTATGTTCGAGACCCAAAGTGCGAAAATTAGGACGAAAAGGTTCAATATGGTTTCCACCCATTTGTTTTGCGCGAATCATCGCTAATTCACTATCATTAAAAATATCTTTAGCCGTCGATCGGCTTTCACTCCATGTAACCAATCCGATAGAGGTTGAAAGGATTATTTTGTTTTCTGAAAGTGAAATAGGTGCTGAAATTGTTTTGTGCAAATGATCTGCAAATGCTGCAATTTTTTGTGGTTCGGTTTCACTAAGTAAAATAATTGCAAAGCGGTCTGCTGAAAGACGCGATAAGGTGTCTTGAAAGTTAATGAGACGATTTAAACGACGTGCGATTATAAGCAGTACAGTATCCCCAACTGCTATGCCTAATTTGCGATTAATTTGGCGAAAATTGTCAAAATCAATCATAAAGACAGTCGGTCTAATTTTGATATTTGCTTTCGCTAAAGAGGTATAATTTTGTAGTCTATCAAAGAAAATTTGTTGGTTAGGAAGTCCGGTTAAGCTGTCGTGGATTGCATCATGCAATAAGCGTTCTTCGGATTTTTTATGGTTAGTAATATTGACAATGGTTCCAATGACACGTGTGATTTTTCCATCTTTTTGCATAGCCGGACGTGCACGAAGAGAAAACCAATGATAATAACCACCACCGGAAGAAAGACGAAAAATTTGATCAATGCGCCCTTTTTTATTTTTAAGAATGATATCCAATACAGCTTGAAAGCGTTCACGATCATCATGGTGCAAGGCTGAAATCCAGTTGCGCATAGGTCCATTGAGGTTATGAATTTCAGTACCAAAAAGGGTTGCCATGTTTGGATGTACAACAATACGGTCACGCTCGATATTCCAATCCCAAATAATATTTCCAGCTCCCTTTGCTGCGAGTACTTGTTGTTCCAAGTCGGAAAATATTCCTTCATGGAAAGCGTCATTAGAAAAAGTTTGTTGCAGGACAGTAAAGCTTATGAGAAGAACAATGAGCACTAATCCCCCCGCTAATGCTGGCTGGATAATATCATTGTTTAAATGTCCAGCTATGCAAGCATAGGCTCCAACACACCAAAAGCTAATGAGCAACCATGTTGGAATAAGCATAATAGCGCGGTCATAGCTTCTGATTGAGAAATAGATGATTAATATTATACCAAGCACAGCGGTAAGGCCAAAAGACAAACGCGCAATTCCAGCTGCTCTGATGGGATCATAAATAGCAAAGGCTCCTAGACTGCAAAAGGCAATGGTCCAAGCGATAGCACCGTAACTAAAATGATAATGCCAGCGGTTAAGGCTGAGATAGGTAAAAAGAAAAATGAAGAGTGTAGCAGTAAGAGCTACTTCTGTACCAGCACGCCAGATTGGTTGTGTTGTGAGTGTAACTGCAAAGAATTTATTTAAAAAGTTGAAGTCAATACCAATATAAAAAAGCACTGCCCAAGCAACAGCAGCTGTTGCAGGAAACAGCCCTGTTCCACGGACGACGAAGAGAACAGTTAACAAAAGCGCTAAGAGACCTGATATCCCAAGAAGAATACCATGATAAAGCGTATAAGAATTAATTGCATCTTTATAAGCTTCAGGTTGCCATAAATAGATTTGCGGTAGATTTGCAGAGTTAAGTTCGGCCACAAATGTAACAACAGCACCAGGGTTAAGAGTAATACGAAAGATATCAGAGTTTGCACTAAGTTGACGATCGAGGGAAAAACCTTCGCTTGGCGTTATGGATTGAATCCTTGCTGATCCAAGGTCTGGCCAAAAAAATCCAGAACGTGCCATGCGGTAATGGGGGGCAACAATGAGACGATCAACTTGTTCATCTGTTGGATTTGCAAGAGAAAAAACTGCCCAATTTCCGGAAAATTTTTCATTTTTTGCCTGCACTTCAATACGCCATACAATACCATCTGGTCCTGGCGCTGTACTTGTTTGAAAAATAGAGTTGTTTGTATGGTGAATTTCAATTGCTTTTGAGAGATCAAGAGCAGCATCTTGAGAAGAAATTTTAACTGGCTCAATTGCTTGTGCTGATGTAAGATGGACAAAAGAACTAACGACTACAATGAAAATGATGTCAATTATTTTACGCAAACTCTTCACAATGTCCCACTCTCAATATTTTAGGATGTTTAATTTTCATTTCGATTTTTGAGAAAAAACGTCCACCTTTTATAATTTATTTACATAATAAATTGTTATCACTTTTTCTTAAGTTGTGTGATTTTATATACAAATAAACCACATACCCATTTGCTCCAATAGAACTTGAAGCGAATGAAGTTTTATATTTTAAAAGGGCAAAGTTAAACCATAAATTTCCAGATTTCACGGATATACCTTCACTCATTAGAATCTTTATCACATGAAGTATGAATTGGGTAGTTTTGTACGCCTCTTTGCCCAATATTTCCAAAACTTATTTAATGAGAAGAGCTTTTGTGGTAAATTTTATGATAAAAGATGTGATGTTATTGTGATGCTGCTTTGAAAAGAAGTTTTTACTTTAGCTTGTATGAAAGAGTTGACGTTAAATCATCAAAATTTATGAGGGGTCCTACAGGTCCGACAGCAGTTAGTGTTGGTGTGGAGTTTGTAAAAAGACGATGTGCTAAATCAGTTAATCTTTTAGGAGTAATGAGATTGAGGCGTTCAATTGTTTCCGATATTGGAATTGGTCGACCATAAAGGAGTATTTGGCGAGCAATGAGATGTGCTTGACTAGAAGGATTTTCCTGTGACATTGTCAGGTTCGCACGATATTGCGTTTGTGCTCGTTGTAGTTCATTGGCGTGAATATTTTTGCTGACCTTGGAAAGTTCATCAAGAATCACAGGAATAAGTTCTTTGAGCCCTTCTTGTCCGGTAGCTGCGTGAACACCAAAAAGTCCAGTATCTGAAAATCCCCAATGAAAAGCATAAATAGAATAGCATAATCCACGTTTCTCTCTTACTTCTTGAAAAAGACGTGAAGACATACCACCACCAAGAATGATTGAAAGAATTTGGGCTGCATAAAAATCACGCGCGTGATAAGCGCGTCCTTCAAACCCTAGAACAACTTGTGTATCCATTAAATCGCGATATTCACGAAAGTCGCCACCGACATAATTTGCAAGATTAGTAAGAGGTGCGGTTGAATGGGAGCGAAAAGTACCAAGACGACTTTCAACTTCTCGCACGAAACTTTCGTGCTTTACAGCTCCTGCCGCAACGACAATCATACGATCTGCACTATATTGTTTATTGATGAAATCATGGAGATCAGTAGATGTAAATGATTGAATAGTTTTAGCTGTTCCTAAAATAGAGCGCCCAAGGGATTGATGACGAAAGGCTGTTTCTGTAAAATGATCAAAAACAATATCATCAGGAGTGTCATGGGCAGCACCAATTTCCTGAAAGATTACTTGTTTTTCTCGTTCTAGTTCATTGTCGTCAAATTTTGAATGCATTAAAATATCGGCTAAAATATCTATAGCAAGAGGGATATCGCTTTTAAGTACACGTGCAAAGTAAGCTGTTGTTTCAATACTGGTTGTAGCATTTATTTCACCGCCAACATCTTCAATATCGGTTGCAATTTGAAAAGCAGTGCGGTTTTCGGTTCCTTTAAAAGCCATATGCTCAAGAAGATGAGCAATACCATGCTGTGTGGAGGTTTCATTGCGTGAGCCCACTTTAACCCATATCCCGAGGGCAACACTATCAATTTGTTGCATTGTATGTGTGGCGATAGTCAAACCATTACTAAGGCGACATATATCTACATCCATGTATTTACAACTCCATTAATAAGCTAAATACCTCATTGTAAAGGTATTAGAATATTCTTGATTTAAATTAATGCAGCTAACTTTAATAAGATGCACGCGATTTTAAAGAAATATAATCTTTTACTATTTTTTCATCATTAGCAAGACTTATAAAATGTTCTTCGTGTTTCATTACATCATTGAGATGAGATGGCCATGGAGCATGAAGGCCACAAGCGCTTTTAATCGTATCAGGAAATTTAGCTGGATGAGCCGTGGCAAGAACGATCATTGGAATATGCGGTTTTTTGTTTTCACGCGCTACTTGAAGAGCAACCGCTGTATGTGGATCAACAAGATAGCCACTTTCCTTATAGACACTATCAATTGTTTGAGCTGTTGTAGCCATGTTGCTTTTCCCGGCGGAAAATAGGGAACGAATATTTTTGAGTTGCTTTTCATCAAGAGTAAAGAGCCCCGTTTTTTTCAAGTTTTCCATTGCATTGCGAATCCAGATTGGATCACGATTGCCACTTTCAAAGAGCAAACGTTCGAAATTAGAAGAGACCTGAATATCCATAGAAGGTGATGTTGTATGGACTATTGGTTGTGTTTCATAAGTACCACTGGTCAATGTACGTACAAGGATGTCGTTATCATTCGTTGCGATGACCAGTTGAGCAATGGGTAATCCCATACGGGCTGCGACATAACCTGCAAAAATATCACCAAAATTTCCAGTAGGAACAGTAAATGAAACAGCTCTATCAGGAGCTCCTAAAGAAAGTGCAGATGAAAAATAGTAAACAATTTGCGCCATGATACGCGCCCAATTTATAGAATTCACACCTGAAAGTGCTCTTTTTGTACGAAAATTGTGGTCATTAAACATTGCTTTGACAAGGGCTTGGCAATCATCAAAATTTCCTTCAATGGCAATGGCATGAACATTTGAACATTGATTGGTTGTCATTTGCCGTTGTTGAACAGGTGATACACGTCCTTTAGGAAATAAAATAAAAATATCTGAGTGTTCTTTTCCAGCAAAAGCTTGTATCGCAGCTCCACCTGTATCACCTGATGTTGCAGCAATAATCGTTGCACATCTATTTTTTTCAGTCAAAACATAATCCATCAGTCGAGAAAGAAACTGCATTGCTACATCTTTAAAAGCTAAAGTAGGACCATGAAAGAGTTCAAGGATAAATTCATCTGCTCCAGTTTGTCGTAACGGACAGATTGCTGGATGGTGAAAGGTTGCATAAGATTCAGCGATCATATTTTCAAAAGCTGTATATTCGATTTCGTTATTCACAAAGGGCCACAGAATAGTTTTAGCAATTGTTGTATAGGACTGACCACGAAGTGCTCGTAACGCATCAAATGATAGCTGAGGAAATTTATCTGGCAAATAAAGTCCCCCATCACTTGCCAACCCTGTCATGATTGTTTCCGTAAAGCTTAAAGCAGGAGCTTCACCTCTCGTGCTGATATATTCCATAAGTCTTATCCTTTTTTTATTTCTGGCAAATTGGTGAAGTTATTTATTTCACGTTTTTCATAATATTTAAATTATTAAATGGATAGAGCTTCTTTTCTTCTTTTTAACTCAATAATGAAAGGAAATAGTCTTAAGCATTTTTATTTTTAAGATATAAACGTCAAATGTTCACAGAAAATCTGTTGCAGACGAAAATTTCCTCTCTATTATTCACTCACTTAAATTTTACAACGTATCTTCACTTGTGCACCTTCTAAAATAATAAAATTAAATAGATAGAATGGTAGTTACTGAAGAACTTTTGTATAAAACTCAATCATTCATAGTTATTTTATGCTCTTAATACTTTGTAACAATTACATCTGCTAAACCGAATGTTAAAATGATACATCTCAGAATTCACACTGGAAGATTTATAAGGTAATTTTATGGCATTTCGTGCGCAAATCTATACTTTGCATAATCTTTTTTTAGCATAATTTATCATTTTGTATAATAATAGATATTATATTTATGCTATACAGTATGGTAACTTAAAGTTTATCCATAGAAAACATACAACAGCCTGCTAAATGATGTGAAGCAGGCTGTAAAGTATTCTCATTTTTAATAGAAAAAATACTGAGTATCTTTGAATTATTTTCCTTTAATTTTTCCTATTGCACATCCGATTATCCCGCTAAATATGGACATAACAAATCCAGTCAAGAATCCAAAACCTAAAGCTCCTACTGTAGAAAAAATTCCTAGCGTAATTGGTTCAAACACTTTCTCAAATTTTCCTTCAAAGGCAGATTCACTTTTTGCTTTATGAGTGAAACTTGGGACATAAAGAGCCGCTATATCGATAGCTTTTTTCTTTCCTTGTTCTATTAAAGAGACAGTTTCCCATTGAGTATCATTGTTCAAATGATTGGCATGAACATTTATAACTTGTGAAAGCAAAAAAGAAACTGCTATTAAAATATTTAATACGTAAGTTTTCAATACTTTAATCATAATTTTTCACCAATACTTTTACTTTTATTTTAATCTGAATTGAATAGATTTGTCGGCAGAATTAGTGCACATTGAGAGAAACAGAAGCATTTAAAGCTTTTTTCATTCTTAGTGTGATAATTCATTAGTTTTTTGTCATCAACAATCGATCAACACAGAATATATCCATAGTTTATATTTCATATGAGAAGGTTTTATTCTGATGAAATTTCAATTCTAACGAGATTTAAAACACGATATTATTTTACTTATTATCCATCCTAAAAACATGCCTATCGTACTTGATGCATATCCAAGTGCCATCCCCATACCAAAAGCCCCGATTGTAAGAGGTTCAACGACCTTTTCAAATTTTCCTTCAATAGTAGTTTCATTACTCACTCCACGATTTAGACTGGGTCTATAGAGAGAAACGGTATGGACTGCATCCTTTCTTTTCTGCTTTATTGCAGAAACAAAAATATTCTCACGATGAGTACTATTTTGCAAAGAGTTTGCATGTACATTTACAACCTGAGAAAGAGAAAAGGCAGACATAATGAAAATACTTAATATATGATTTTTAAATAATTTAATCATAATTTACCTCAAATATTTTATACTATATATATGCGTAAATTTATACTTTGGATATTTGGATATAATCTACAACATTTATATTTTGTAGAAAGATGAGCTTCATTATGTAATTATTTACAATAAATTATAGACACATAATGAAGCTAATATTCTAGAGTTCTAGATGAGGTTGAATTATTTGAACATCAATACTATGTCCTTTATCCAACTTATTATCGATCCTATAAAGCTCATTGCATATCCAGTAAACAATAGTCCCATTCCTATAGTTATAGGCTCAACGACCTTTTCTAATTTTCCTTCACCAGTTGTTCCATTTTCTGTTTGATAATTTACAGATGGAACATAGAAAGCAGTCGTAGAAACTACATCGGATGTCGCATATTTTACTTGTTCCATTGGGAACACAGAAAGTTCCTCTTTTGGAGTATCATTTTTCAAATAGTTTGCATTAACATTTACAGTTTGTGAAATAAAAAAAGTGCTCGCTATAAAAATGCTTAAGATATAATTTTTAAATATTTTTATCATAACTTTACCTCAAATATTTTTAAGTTATATATGTAAGAAATATACATAATGTTTATGTATCTCACACTATATATAATTTATATATTTCAATATGTATTTTTAGTCAATAATAAAAATACATATAAAAATATAACTGTATTTTTTTATAAACATTATTGTAAAAAAGTAACAGTAATAATTACAAAAATATTTTTTAAAAAAATTTATGAAATATCTTATTATGTGTTATATATAAAACAACACGTGGTTATCGTATGATTTTTATAAAATGATATTAATATTATTTTTTTAATACAATTATAAATAATAAAGTTGATCAAATTTTTTACATAATAAATATATATAAATTTATTTATTATATATATTATAATAAAAACATAAAAATTATGATGTATTTATAAAAATATTCTTAAAAATTAAAATATTAATGGACATGCTAAAATATTATTATTTATATGAGTTATTATAGATAGTCATTATTGTAATAATATGTGTTATATAGATATTATTAAGTTATTATTCAATGATTATTAATTGCATCATGATAGCATAATACTACTGCTTACTTAACTATTAATTATATACATTTATCTTATAGATAATAATATGTTATAGATACTAAAAAATATACAGCTCTCTCATAGTGGAAAGTAGAGCTCGAATTGGATAGAGATAAATGATATTATCTTTTTCTCGCCAATGTGAGCGGCGTATTACTATGATGTAAAGTGTATAGAAGAATGTCAATTCAGACATATTTATGAGTGCCGAAAGATCAGCATTGGATAATATTTTTCGACATGTTCTTCTTTCCAAACTGAAAAGCCGCTTTTATTTTTAGAAAGGGTGTTTTTCCTAAAGTTGGATTACTTTTGAAAAGATCTGATTTCATTGCTTATTTAAAAAGTCTATTAAGTGCTTTTGGAAAATTTTGAGCAACTACTGGTATCTCTGTACGTTGTTTAACATGATTGTATGTTTCATATTTAAGTGCTTTTTTAAAGAAACCGTTCTCAAGGTACTCAAGCCTATTTTGCAACGCTATATATGATGATAAAGTCCCATAATATAAAATTCTTAGGACATCAGAATTTTTGACGTTTATAAAGAAGAAAGATGGTAGTGCCATACACTTTGCTCGCTCCTAATGTTGCTACTAATTTTTGCCTTTTGAGATAATTCATTAAAAGGCATTTTTATTTCTTTAATTCAGCATATCCAGATTTTAAATGAGAGGATCTTACAATATTCGGTTTTTTGGCTTAATTTGAATAATGATTAATTATTGATTATAAATCAACATGTTGTCTGTAAATTACTTGGTATGAAATGTTTTTTATAAAAGGCACATTTTTCATAAAAATGTATTCTTTTTGTTTTTTGTAATCTTAGGGAGGTTGTACTAATTGATGCTGTTAAAATACTGTTTGAGCAGCAAAGTAAATAAGCCTTCAACAAGTTTACGAGATTTGGATTGAGTAAATATAAGCCCGTGTAACTCAACAAGGACGCTTTTGTCATTTTCAATAAACTCTTGTGTTCCATAGATTCCGCGAATTTTAATATTTTTTTTCATGATCAATAGGCACATCCCTTACAATTTTACCATAGTATGTGATTTTTTTGATCAGATGAAAGAGGCTAGCAATTCTCACATCTTATCGAGCAAGGCATCGTAATATTCCTTTTTTGACAAATATAATAATTTATCAGGATGAGCTGCTGAGGTTGGGAGTGGGATATCGGAGTTGAGATAGATAAGCAGGGTTTAATTTTTATGAGTTGGCACCCCTGTTTTTTGCTTTTTTAAAAGCACGTGCAATGGTTAACAGACTTATGATTTCAATGAGGCGCTATATTTTTCCTTCACATTGAGATGCAATTCACCCGTGTCGTGAATTACGCATTTATTGAAGTTATTATAAAAGGAGCAACGAGAAGAGAAGGACATTTGAGTAAAAATTCTTCTTACAAGAGTTTACAAACTAATATATTCAAGAGATTTTTTTTATAATAGATCGCGCCATATTGCCATTGCTTCTAAAACTTCTCCTAAATGAGCATGTTTTGCGATAACTGTTTCTGCACCAGCTTCTGCAAGTGCATTAGAGTGGCCATGATAGCTATGTGATCCTCCCGTAAAGCCGATGACACGCATGCCTGCTGCTATGGCTGCGTGTACACCATGAAGTGAATCTTCTATAACGATAGTGTTTTGGGGCTCTGCCTGTAATTGTTGTGCGGCAAAAAGGAAAACATCAGGGGCCGGTTTCGTTCTTTTTGTTCCAACTTCAGGTGCTGAAAATATTTTACCTTCAAAAAGGTCATAGAGATCAACCGTGGTGAGCATCTCTTTTATATCTACGCTTTTTGCATTAGAGCAGATACAGTAGGGATAGCGTGTTTGAATAATTTCTACAGCTTCTCTTACATCATCAATAGCCCGTAATTTAGTTTTTATTTGTGTACGAAAAATATTAGTCATTTGGTCTATGAGATGAGCAGAAATTGGTTTTTCTGTTTCCTGTTCAACGTGTTTAAGAATATCGCGAAAGATAAGCCCTGCAAAACGCTCACTCAATTCTTCGGGTGATATTTCATATCCTGTTTGTTTGAGCAATTGTGATCCAATTTTTGCTGCAAGATATTCAGAGTCAACGAGAACTCCGTCACAATCAAAAATAATAAGATCTATCTGAGGCATAAGATATTCCTTTACATGTTACGAGATGGACAACTTTCATGAAAACGATATTGAGAGGATCTTATTTCATAAAAATAAGTTTTGAAAATGATTCTTAATTCTTTTACGAAATAAAAGATATGGGAACAGTACATTGAAAAAAAGAAAATTAAGGTTTCATTCATGTGAAAGTTTTTTTTTACTAAAAAAACAAAAACAATTATCAATTTTGTAGAATTTTAACGATACGTTTACGCTATTTTGTAAATATGGATTGGTAATGCGGGCCTATAAACTATTTTAGTTGATTATAGGGCAAATTTAGTTAATTTTGTTGGGTTTTTCATGACAGTTATTCAGCTTCAAAAAGATTTCCTTCGTATCCCCTCACAAATGCCATGGCGCAATAAAATTTTTAAAGGAGATTGTGTTTCCGTTCTAGAAAAACTTCCAAAACATTCTGTTGATATGATTTTTGCAGATCCACCCTATAATTTGCAATTGGATGGAGCTTTATACCGTCCAGATCATTCGCTTGTTGATGCGGTTGATGATGCATGGGATCAGTTTGAGAGTTTTGCTGCTTATGATGCTTTTACCCGTGCATGGTTGCTTGCTTGTCGTCGTGTATTAAAACCCAACGGAACACTTTGGGTTATCGGATCTTACCATAATATTTTTCGGGTTGGGACGGCATTACAAGATTTAGGTTTTTGGATGCTTAATGATATTATTTGGCGCAAGAATAATCCGATGCCTAATTTTCGAGGGCGCCGTTTTCAAAATGCTCATGAGACGCTTATTTGGGCCGTGCGAGATCAAAAAGATAAAAAGTACACATTTAATTATGATGCCTTAAAAGCGGCAAATGAAGATCTACAAATGCGTTCAGATTGGCTTTTCCCTCTCTGCACTGGAGCTGAACGTTTAAAGGATGATTCAGGGCGTAAATTGCATCCAACACAAAAACCGCAAGCGTTATTAGCGCGTATTATTATGGCTTCTAGTAAACCTGGTGATGTTATTCTCGATCCGTTTTTTGGTTCGGGAACAACAGGTGCTGTTGCCAAGCTTTTAGGGCGTGATTTTGTTGGGATTGAACGCGAGCAAGATTACATCGATGCAGCATGTGAGAGAATTGCGGCGGTTCAACCTTTAGCGCAACCAGAACTAGCGATTTTGGATAGAAAAAAAGCAGAACCGCGCGTAGCATTCAACAGTTTGCTTGAAGCAGGTTTACTCTATCCTGGAGAAGTTCTTTATGATCGTAAGAAGCAAGTATCTGCTATTGTAAGAGCTGATGGTACGATTATGCATGGTGGTGAAGCGGGTTCAATTCACGCAATGGGAAGAAAGGCTCAAGATTCGCAGAGTTGTAATGGTTGGACCTTTTGGTATTATGAGGAAAATGGACGGTTGAAGTCCATAGATCATTTAAGAATGATCATACGTTCACAAATGTTAAAAACGGGTGTTTTATGAACTAAGCTGATCGCTTCATTCTATTGACCACCAATGTACCTGATCTTGATTAAGATGGACGTGAGGGCGTTTTATGCCTTTCTTAGATGTTTTTTATTGACACACTAATCTCGCTTGTAAGCGGCAAGCGAGTATTTTTATGCTTCTTGTAGAAGAAATTAAAATGAGAAATTTTCACTCTATGTTCTAGTTTTAGTTCCAAGACAGTAAAATTTCAATATAAGCTTATAAAAATGAAATATCAGAATTAAAAGGTTCATTCAGAAGTTCCAAATTAAGTGCTTTTTTGAATACGTACATCTGTAAAGTGCGTAAAATGTATTTATTTATAAAGATAATTTAACGCAACTCATATTGAATTGCCCTCGGAATATCGTCAAGTTTTTTCATTTCAAACTTGTTCCATATTGAATCGATGAAAATTACTTGCTTGCATGTCATAAACGGGGTTGGCGTGTGAATAAAAATTGTTAACGAAAGAACTAAAAATACCTCTTATGAACCGTTTCACGTACCAAGGGATGTTGAGGGGGCTGGTAAATATAACGATGGAGCCGACTTACTCCTTCATAAGCGAAAAAAGGATAGAACCTGAAATTTAAATTTAAGATTTCTAAGCTTTTCTATTCCTCCTTAATTCTTATCTGTAGAAAAAATTGGTTATTTCATTTTTTTAATTTTTCTTTTGCAGATTAATAAATAATTGCTAGAGATACAAAAGTCTCTGTTAGAAAACATTTTTATGAATAGGGAAGGTTATTTAAATCTGAAAGAATTGGGAAGTGCTACGGAAATGGCTTTTTTCATAACAGTAGGTAATGCTTCTTCGGTAAGATGTTGAATGTTACACCACCAACCATTTTCACAATTCATTTCATGAACATCTTCGGTATAGTAAACATCGAGTTTTAGAGAAAAGTGAGTAAAAACATGCGTAATTTGTCCCTTGAATTGCCAATTGGCAGTAAAGGGTGCGTTTTGGAGCCCATTTTCGTTGTTTATGCCAATATTGTTAGGAATTTGGGTCATTCCACCAAGGAGCTTTTGCGTCTGTCGTTTTTCCAAATAAATTTGTCTCTTTTTATTAAGGACCACAAAAGCAATACCTGTTTTTGAAGGGCGTTCTTTTTTAGGGGCTTTAACTGGAAAAGACTCCGGTTGTTGCATCTTTTCTGCTTTGCATAAACATTGAAGAGGGCAGGTATAACAAGATGGTTTGCGTGGAGTACAAATTGTTGCTCCCAAATCCATCATTGCTTGAGCAAAGTCACCAGGACGATTTAAAGCAGTAATTTTTTGTGTTTTTTCTTTAATTTCAACTTTTGCTTTTTGCAATATTGAAGTGATAGCAAAAAGTCGCGCTACCACACGTTCGACATTACCATCAACCACTGCTACAGGGTGGTTAAAAGCAATCGCAGCAATGGCTGCGGCAGTATAATCTCCAATACCGGCTAGAGTTCGCAATTCTTTTACAGATTGTGGAAATTGTCCCGCGTAGTTTTCAACAAGCTGTCGCGCACATTTTTTAAGATTACGTGCGCGTGAATAATAACCAAGTCCAGCCCATGCTTTCATGATATCATCTTGTGAGGCTTTTGCTAAAGAGAAAAGATCAGGCCATAGTTTTAGAAATTTTTTAAAATAAGGCTTAACTGTTTCAACGGTTGTTTGTTGAAGCATGATTTCAGAAAGCCAAACTTGATAAGGATCAGGACGGATACCTTGTTTTTGCTTTTCAGGGGTAATCCGCCATGGAAGATGTCTGTGATTTTGATCGTACCAAGCAAGGAGGTGCGAAGAAATTTCATACATGATTGCTTTCAAGCATAGGGAGATATAAAATGCAAAAGAAAAAATTATTTATTTTGTAATTCATGTTTTTTGCTCTTTTATTGTCAAGGCTCTGGTGAGAAAAGGCTTTTTATTTTGTTGATATTTCATAAATTGAGGAGGCAACAATTTTTAGATGAAACAAATGATTTTAATTTAGTAAGCGGTTGAACAATGATCTAAAAATGAGAAAACAACTTAAAAAACGTATCTTTTATTCTCTTTCTGAGACGGTATACAAAATACTTGATCCAGTTTTACGCAAACGGACAGGGCTTAATGTAGCGCTTATAGAACATTGGCCACAGATTGCGGGCTATGATATCAGTGAACATACAATGCCGCTTAAAATTATTTGGAAACGTCGTGCAGATCAAGATGAAGTTTTTCAGCCAGCAACACTTGTTGTCGCATGTGAAGGATTTGCTGCGTTAAAATTGATGCATGAAACAGAGGAATTACTTCATAGAATTAACGGATTTTTTGGCTATATTGCTATTGATCGCATCAAGATTGAGCAAAGGAGTATGTCGGTTTTTATGAATCACTTGCCTCTAAAACCGCCTTTGAGTGAACAAGACAAAAAATGCGTGGAAAAAATGCTTGAAGGAATTGAAGATAAAAGCTTGCACCAAGCACTTTATAAACTTGGCTGTTGCATTTTCTTGGAAAAAAATAATAAATAGAAAGATATTTTATATATTTTTCTTTAATATATGAGAAAGCATTGGATTCCTATTTGTTAATAACAACAGAAAAGTATTATTTATGGTAAAATATCGTTCTTTTTTATCTTTCGGGATAATTTTTCTCTTCATAACGATTGTACAAAACAGTGTAACAGTTGCTTTAGCGCGTGATCCCAAACCAGTGGCAACAACTGTTGATATGGCAGAGCTTCTCCAATCGGGTAAAGTAAAGGATCGCTTTGAGGGAGAGGCGGATGCACCAGTCGTCATTGTTGAGTATGCTTCGTTGACATGTACCCATTGTGCGCATTTTTATAATGATATACTTCCCCAAATTCGTAAAAAATATATCAAAACAGGAAAAGTAAAACTTATTTTCCGAGAATATGCTTTTGATCCTCGGGCAACAGCAGGTTTTATGTTGGCACGGTGTGCACCAGAAGATCGCTATTTTCCTTTGATAGAAGTTTTATTTCAAAAACAAAATGAATGGGCTTTCGGAAAAAATGCTCTAACACCATTGAAAAAAATTGGCTTAATGGCTGGTTTTACAGATGAAAGTTTTACTGCTTGTTTGAAAAATCAGTCCATTTTAGATGAAGTAAATGCATCTTTTGAACGCGGTAAAGAGCTTGGTGTCACAGCAACACCTACTTTCTTTATTAATGGTAGTAAATATGAAGGTGCCATGAAAGTAGAAGAATTTTTTTCGGTGATTGATAGTTTTCTTAAAAACTGAATCTTAATCTTCCAGAAGATGGATAGTGATACTTTTGGCCATTATCTCCTTTGGAAGGATTAATATTATGCATTTATGAAGCGATATTGTTTTTGAGCCAATTTTGAATCAAATCATTGCTTTTAAATGAGCCTCGGTTGAATGATGTTTTGATGCTGATATGGGAGGATTTGTACAGTGAAAAAATGGGTTTATAGTTTTGGAGATGGAAAGGCAGAAGGAAGTGCAAGTGAGCGTAACCTTCTCGGAGGTAAAGGGGCTAATTTGGCAGAAATGAGTAATCTTGGTTTGCCCGTACCGCCAGGATTTACGCTGACAACAGAAGTTTGTAATTTTTATTACGCCCATGACAAATCATATCCAGAAGAGCTACAGGAATCTGTTAAGCAAGCACTAAGACGTGTTGGTGAACAAACAGGACGTGAATTTGGGAGTGAGCAAAAGCCACTTTTGCTGTCTGTTCGTTCAGGGGCTAGGGCTTCTATGCCAGGGATGATGGATACAGTGCTTAACCTTGGCATGAATGATGAGACTGTAAAAGCCATTGCTTTACAAGCCAATAATGAACGTTTTGCTTATGATAGTTATCGGCGTTTTATCCAAATGTATTCTAACGTTGTTTTGGGGCTAGACCATTCGTATTTTGAAGAGATTCTTGATGAAGCAAAGGCATGCAATGGTTACACTATTGATACAGAAATGACAGCAGATGATTGGAAGAATGTTATTATTTCTTATAAAGCCTATGTTGAAGAAAAATTAGGAACCCCTTTTCCACAAGATCCTGAACAACAGTTATGGGGGGCAATTGGAGCCGTTTTTTCAAGTTGGATGACGGCACGCGCAGTTACTTATCGCCGTTTACATAGCATTCCTGAAAGTTGGGGAACGGCAGTTAATGTGCAAGCTATGGTTTTTGGTAACATGGGAGAAGATTCGGCAACAGGTGTTGCTTTTACACGCAATCCATCGACAGGGAAAAAAGAACTTTATGGTGAATTTTTAGTTAATGCGCAAGGGGAAGATGTTGTGGCGGGCATTCGAACGCCTCAAAATATTACAGAAAGTGCGCGTATTGTTGCTGGTTCAAATAGACCGTCGTTAGAAAAAATTATGCCTGAGGCTTTTTTGAAATTATGTCAGATTGCGCAGAAGCTTGAGCAGCATTATCGGGATATGCAAGATCTCGAATTTACCATTGAAAAAGGTAAATTATGGATGCTTCAGACTCGTTCAGGAAAACGCACGGCTCGTGCGGCTCTCAAGATGGCAATTGAAATGGTTGAGGAGGGGTTAATAAACCGTGAAGAGGCTGTGATGCGTATTGATGCAAAGTCGCTGGACCAACTTTTGCATCCAACACTTGATCCTAAAGCAGAACGTTTTGTTATAGGACGTGGTTTACCTGCTTCTCCTGGAGCCGCAACTGGTGAAATTGTTTTTACTTCAGAAGAGGCAGAAACTGTGTCGGCGGAAGGTCGCAAAGTTATTTTGGTCCGTGTAGAAACAAGCCCAGAAGATATTCATGGTATGCATGCTGCAGAAGGAATTTTAACAACGCGTGGCGGTATGACAAGTCACGCTGCTGTTGTTGCGCGGGGGATGGGAAAACCATGTATTTCTGGTGCTGGCAGTGTGCGGATTGATTATAACACAAATACGTTGTTTGCCTCAGGAGAAAGCTTAAAAAAAGGTGATGTTATCACAATTGATGGTGGAAGTGGAGAAATTTTCAAAGGGAAAGTTGCAATGTTGCAGCCTCAGCTTTGCGGAGACTTTGCAAAATTAATGGAATGGGCTGATGGGATGCGACGTATAAGAGTTCGCGCTAATGCTGATACACCATCTGATGCCCGTATGGGGCGATCTTTTGGGGCTGAAGGTATAGGTCTTTGCCGTACGGAGCACATGTTTTTTTCTGATGAACGTATCGTTGCTATGCGTGAAATGATTTTAAGTCATGATGAAAGTGGTCGTCGTAAAGCACTAGATAAGCTTTTGCCAATGCAGCGTTCAGATTTTAGTGAATTATTTGAAATTATGTGTGGTTTACCTGTTACTATCCGCTTGCTAGATCCACCATTACATGAATTTTTGCCTAAAACGAAAGCAGAAATTCTTGATGTTGCAACAGCTATGGGGGTTTCTGCTGAAGTTCTTGCTGAACGCGCTCAGCAGTTGCACGAATTTAATCCTATGCTTGGATTACGAGGATGCCGTTTAGCTATTACTTATCCTGAAATTGCAGAAATGCAAGCGCGGGCGATTTTTGAAGCAGCAGCAGAAGCTGCCCAAAAATCTGGATCTCCTGTTATGCTTGAAATTATGGTGCCACTGGTTGCGCTTAAATCTGAACTCGATTTTGTAAAAGCGCGTATTGATCAGGTTGCTGAAGAAGTGATGAAAGAAAAGGGAAGCACTATTCAATATATGGTTGGAACGATGATTGAACTTCCAAGGGCGGCGCTTCGAGCAGATGAAATTGCTGAAACTGCTGAATTTTTTTCATTTGGAACAAACGATTTGACACAAACTACTTTTGGGATTTCCCGTGATGATGCTGCTCCTTTTTTAGCAACCTATTTTCAAAAAGGTCTTTTAGAGCAAGATCCTTTCGTGTCTATTGACCGTGATGGAGTAGGGGAACTTATTACCATTGCTGCACAGCGTGGACGTTCAAAGCGTGCAAAAATAAAATTGGGAATTTGCGGTGAACATGGAGGCGATCCTGCTTCTATTACTTTATGCGAAGAAAATAACCTAGATTATGTTTCGTGTTCTCCTTTTCGAGTACCAATTGCTCGTTTAGCAGCAGCTCAGGCCGCAATAGCAAAAAGGATGTAATGGGTTAATATTTTTTGTTGTATCGTTATTACTGAAATAAATTTTTATATATTCTTTTATTTTCTTTAATAAAGGGAATAAAAATGCTTCTAAAATGCACGATAAGTTATGTTACGCGAGAAAGTGCTTTTTTTAGAAGTTTATAAGAAAAAATATAAAGCAGGATAGACAAAGATGTATTATTAATACACTTTCTATTGAAGAACCTCTTGATAGAGAGAAACGTGTTATTGTGCAGTCAATTTACGCGTTTGCTTTTTTATGGGGGAATGAGCTCCTCACGCAAAATAGAATGCTCCAAACAAATGTATTTTTTTGCACATCATGCTGTTTGAGATAGACATCTCTCAGTGGATGTCCATTTCACATTGACATTCGTGGAATGGGGATTATGTAAACTCCCCGTAAGTTTATAAACTCCACTATACGCTACCATCTTTACCTTTATGAAGGAATATCAAAGTTATACAATATGTTGATTTATAATGATATTTTTTTATTTCTTATATTGAACAAAAGCTGTAAATATCATAAGATCTTCTCATTTCAACTTCTTTTATAATGAATCAATCAAAACCATGTTTTTTGCATGTTATAGGCGGGATGAGCGTCTGTGGATAAAAAAATAAAGCAAGGATATGCCTCTTATGAATCGTCTCAAGTGTCAAGAGTTGTCACAAATTGAAGGTAGGTACAGTGTGTAATGGTGCTGGCTTGCTTTTTCACAAGTGTAAAAATAATAGCGCGCGCGCAGTAGGGGCTGCTATTATTCACGGGCGTTGTTGTGAAATGGTCTTGGGTGCTTTAAGAGATGTTTTTTTAAGAAAGCCCGTGAATGGCAATCCAAGTGTATTTCGTTTGGGACATTTTGTTTTGCGTGAGGGGGGAGTGAGTTCAAAAAGACATGTGATAAATAAAAGCATGAGGCAATAGGTAATCTCCATTATTTTAAAGATATTGCTTTAGATGTCTTTGAAAGGCGTAAAGCTGAATTAAAAGGAAATGGCAAAGATGAAAACTGGTTTTTACCTTAAAATTTCATATTCTTCCCAAATTAGGCTGTCTCCCTGTTTTAAGAGATTATACAAACAGAGATGCGCAATATTCTTGCCTCCATTTGGCATACAAAAGCTATAACAGCTGAGAAAAGTACTAAACTGTCTTAACATTTGTTTCAAATATACTGCTGCGTTAAATTTAGATGTTGATTTATAGGCAATATTAAACACACACGCTATCTTAGGAAAACAATGTCATAAAACACATAATTTTCCAGCAATAGATTGGAGAGAAGTGCTGTTTTTTTCAGATACTTTGCAAAACAACAACCATAACACAACTAGCTTTACGTCTACTTATCCTTACAGGTGTTTGCATAAATTCTTTGCATCATATTTATAAAGATCAAATTGACGATAATATATGGACAATTCGTGGTTCGATAATATGAAAGGTTTACGTGATACTACAAAAATTTTGTGTCCTTTTATCATCAGAAGCAATAAAAATGCTAGAACAAGCGCGTTTTCTATTTTGCAATATTTCTTTTTTCTGCAATCGGTTGTGGTTTTCTTGCAGCAAATTATACGGCTCAATATGTAATGTGTAAGAAAACCATTCTGATTGATTGAATATAAGAGGGCTTGAGATGAAGGAATGTTTGAGGGGAGCATTAAACAAACGAAAGATGAATTATCATTATAAATTAAGAGATTATTTTTATAATGTAGATGATTAGCTTCAATTAAATAAACCAATTTCACGCATTTTCATTAAAATTGTGTGATTAATTTTACCTGTTACAGGAAGATCAAATATTTTTTGAAACTGTTTTAAAGCTTCTATCGTCTTTTGATCTTCTATTCCTGTGACAATAACCTCTTCATTCCCAAAAATATGTAAAGCTTTTTGCACTTGTATAATATCTTCAACAGAAGGCTCTAAAATAGCTTCTTTTAAGTGTGTCATATTTTTTGTATTGTTTGTTTCTATTTCGCTTTGCTTAATTAATATCGCGATTTCATCTGTTGCGGGATTAGATAGAACATTCTTTTGCATTCTCTGAGCAGTTTGCTGTTTCCATAAAGTGATGGCTCGGCGTGTTTTAGGTCCTTCCAATCCATCTAAGGGTCCATCATAAAGGCCTAATTTTGCTAGTTCTTTTTGCTTTTCCAGCATGCTTGCTGATTGAGAGGATAAAGATAAATTTGTGTGGTTATGATTTTGAGAATGTACAGAAGTTACACGGGAGAGTTCTTGTGATTTTTCTTCTTTTTCCGATAAAGTAGAGCTCTTACCTATACTTTGAACAGAGGAAAATTTCATTTGAGTTAAAATATTTTGATGCGTTGTCATTTGCGAAAATAAAGCATTAAATGAAATAAATAAAAAACTAATGCTAAAAAGAAGAGATCCAACAAAAAATAAAGTATTTTTTCGCGTATAGAAATAAAGAGTTTTTGCACTCCAAAAAATAAAATGAAAAATTATAAGAAGAAGTGTTATAACAATACTACTATAGTATTTACGGTGTTTTACAGTTTTTTTTCGGTATGTCTTTCGTTTTGTTGCCATTACTTTTATTTTCAGTTGCGTTTATTTTTTACAAAGAAACAAATATAAATTAGGAAACGAATATGAATCAGTTCTTACTTCCAGCCAGAGAGAAGTGCATTGACATTATTGATTTTTCCTTTCAAACTCCTAAAATGAGCAGCTTCATTATATCAATTTATAAGTTGATAAATCAACAAGAGTTCTTGGCAACTTTTATTCATTTCATTTTGACAAGTCTTTAATGTGTATAAAGAGAGCACCAAATGATTAGCATTCAAGATCATTTTGGTGTTTGCAAACTGCATTATCACATATAATTATCTAAACAATAATGCCACGTTATTCTTCATTTTGGGGCATATGTTTGCCTATTATTTAAAATAAAATTGAAAATATTTGCCTATAACACTAAACAGATGACAATCATTATCTATTCTTTATAATTTACATATAGATGGTTACTTATCCATAAACGGTTTGGTAAAATATAATTATCTCTTAATATAATTATATTTTAGTGTAAATAACTTCGTATCAATTAAATTGATTTACAATGTTATAGAAAAACTGGTCTTGAGATCTTTAGATGGAGTTGTAAGAGATGCATCTATTGTTTAATATTTTGATCGACATGTTGATCATGTTTATGATGTGCTAGTAAAAATTTTATAGATAATATAAATATTTTATCGACACTAGAGTCAGAATAACAGAATTTTACTCTTTTTAGCTTTTTCAACTAAGCTAAGATGGTGAGCTATTATCTAAAATAAGTATGTACACGACATAATTATATCTCTCATTTTTTACCATAGTATGTTCATTAACATGATCAGCCTGTAAGTGTATAATTTTGATGTTAATTTTTTACTGAATAGACAATGTATCCTATTTTATACGGCGGAATTGTGCCATATTTATAAAAAAGCCAATGATATAGACCCAATACATGAATACTCAATTTTATAAAAAGCACATTTTATAAATTGTTTATAAAGCAACAGTATATAAAATGCTTCTTTTATTGTATTTACCACTGCGCTACATTGATTATCCATGATACGTTTTTTAATCAAATTATTATTATTATTATTTTTTATTTTTGTCATTATTTCATTTTTTGTAGCAGATCCAAGCAGTAATCATTCTTCTAGCCCCAAAAATAATGAGACAACAACGAGCGATGTGATTATTGCTTTTAAGGAAGCCTTAAATGATTTAGGCGCATTTTGTGACCGTAATATAAAAACCTGTAAAGTAGGAAAATCTTTTTTAAGTTCACTTGGCGAACGCGCATATTACGGTGCAAGAGCTGCTTATGAATATTTAGGGAACATATTAGGGAACAAAAATAATATCAGAGACTTCCCCTAATGTTTCTTACAAAATAGAAATACAAGAGTTCTTACAAAACCATGAAATGTTATCTTGAAATAAGGATTTTTAACGTTCTTCGTGTTATTTATGTTAGGAAGAATAAATATTTATTTTTTATAAGTGTATTCAAGAATGATTATTCAAACGAAACAGGACTAAAATAATGGCGGAAAAAATCGGTACTATTATAGAGAACTTTTCGCTTTTGGATAATTGGGAAGATCGTTATCGTTATGTCATCGAGCTTGGCTATGAATTGCCACCTTTTCCGGAAAGCGCTCGAAATGATGCTCACAAAGTTCCTGGTTGTGTTAGCCAAGTGTGGCTTTTATCTTCACGTAATAACTCAGAAGATCCAATATTGACGTTTCAAGGTGATTCCGATGCTCATATTGTGCGTGGACTCATTTATATACTTCTTGCTTTTTATTCAGGCAAAAAAGCTTCTGAAATTCGCAATTCTGATGCTCAAGAGCTCTTTGAAAAACTTGGTTTAAATGAAAATCTTACACCACAACGATCAAATGGTTTGAAATCAATGATTAAACGGATTCGTAACGAAAGCTATACGTAATCCCCTTGATAGAAATTGCTATATATACAAAAGCTTCACACAACACATGTATACTAAAATCAACTTTATACACGAAACCATTTTTTCGCAAAATAAGATTATTTAGTTTTTTTCCGTTTGCTTTTGCGTCCAAGACCCATTTCTTTGGCCAAAGCCGATCGTGTTTTTGCATAATTAGGCGCCACCATAGGATAAGAACTATCTAACTGCCATTTTTCACGATATTCCTCTGGTAACATTCCATAATGCGTCATGAGATGACGCTTTAGAGATTTAAACTTCTTTCCATCTTCAAGGCAAATGAGATAATCAGGAAATACTGAACGTTTTGGATTAACGGCAGGCCTTTGTTTTTCAACTTCGACTTCTGTTAACTCTAGATTCCCTGCTTTACGAAAAGCAGCATGGACATCAGCAATTAAACTTGGCACTTCAGTCGGTCGAATAGAATTATTACTCACGTAGGCAGCAACAATATCAGCAACCAATGTAATAACTAAATTGCTTTCAGTCTCTAAGACTGCACGATGTTCCATTCTTGTTTCCTTTAATTTAAAATTGAGTAATTCAAAATCGAGATATAGTGCATATACTCATGATATAAAGATCTCATGCACATGAGTTTCATATTGTACAAAAATCTTTTTTGTCAATTCAATTATTCTATAAAATTGCCAAAACACAAAAAAATCAAATAAATACCCATTTTTTGTCATAATATACAATAAGAAAAACGAAATTATTACATGCTAAAATATATTTTTAGCCTATAACATATCATACATAATATATAATACATCACAAATATAAAAAGATATAGGATGAAATTTATTTATTTTTTTGAGAACGTAAAAATAAAATTACTAATTATAAAAATATAATATATAAATTATTATTTTTTGTTTTGAATACTTATAATTTAGTAAGTTTATTTTTAATAAATTTCAAATTTATTTTTATTATTTATATTTATTAAATTTAATAATAAAAAACAATATATATTACAAACATGACACAATAGCATTGTTTATAATATAAAACTATTCATTAAAACGACATAGAATATTTTTATTTTTTATAAAGTAACAATAATATTTCTGATATATTTATTCATTTCTATAAAATTATGCGATTATACTGTTTCAAAAAAAATCAATTCTTTTTCTCATAGTTTAATTGTTTTACCAGTCACTTTCATTGTAAAAGTGGTATTATATCCCTAGAAAACAATAGCTGTGATATGTAATAAACAGAAAGGTATTAGTTTTAAAAATTATCATGGCACTATTTTTGCAAGTGAATAGAACTTATAGATTTGTACACTTGCATCAATAATTGTGATTCTAACATATAAATGAAGCTGTTAACATATTTTAATATAGGATTGTGTATGACTCGCACTTTTGCCATTCCTCCCAAAGCATCTAGAATCACTCATAAGGAAATATATCATGGTATTTTTCGTGATGATCCCTATCATTGGCTACGTGCGTCTAACTGGCAAGATGTTTTTAAAAATCCTAACTGTCTTGATCTCAATATTCGACATTATCTTGAAAAAGAAAATGCTTATCAATCAGCTCAAATGGCTGATACAAAACCACTACGAGATTTGCTTTTTACCGAAATGAAAAACAGGATCCAAGAGAATGATAGTTCTGTTCCTATAAAACATGGTCCTTTTGCTTACGGATTCTCTTATGTTACCGGAGGCCAACAACCACATTATTTTCGGACACCAAGGAATGGCGGAGAAAAAAACGTGTACCTTAATGGTGATGTCTTGGCAGAAGGCAAAGAATATTTCAAATTTGGTTCAGTTCAAGAATCTCCTGACCATACACATGTGGTATGGACCTATGATGACAAAGGATCAGAATTCTATACAGCTAAAATTCGTAATTTTGAGACATTGTCTGACTGTATGGACACAATTACTGATACATCTGGTCAAATTGTATGGGATGCTAGATCTGAAGGTTTTTTCTATACTAAGATTGATAAAAACCACCGACCTTCAGAGCTCTATTATCACCAATTAAACACAGATCAATCACAAGATAAGCTTATTTTTCGTGAAGACAATCCAGGTTTTTTCTTAGATGTAAGCGGTTCTAAGCTTAATGATGTTATTTATATTAATATTCATGATCATGAAACATCCGAGATCTGGTTAATTCCTGCTGAGGCGCCTTTTACTATTCCCCAATGTGTACGGAAACGACAAAAAGGTATTGAATATTCACTTACAGAAGGTGGTGATGTCTTTTATATTCTGACCAATTTAGATAATGCAAAAGATTTCAAAATTATGGTAGCGCCATATACATCTCCACAATCAGAAAATTGGTCTGAGTTTGTCCCACATCAGCTTGGGTGCCTAATATTATCCCATGATGCTTATCAAGATTTTCTTGTCTGGATCGAACGTTTTGAGGGGCTTCCACGTATAAAAGTAATGGAACGTACCACTAAACAAGTTAATTCCATTGCTTTTACTGAAGAGGCTTATTCTTTAGGTCTGCAAGGAGTTGCAGAATATAACAGTCCAACTATTCGTTTTTCCTATTCGTCTATGACAACACCTGATCAAGTGTTTGATTATGAGATGAAAAATTGTAAACGAATGCTTTTAAAAACGCAAATAATTCCCTCTGGGCATAATAAAGATGCATATGTAACACGACGTATTACAGCAATAGCAGACGATGGTGAGAAGATTCCTATTTCACTTTTTTATCACAAAAATACTCCCCTTGATGGTGGTGCGCCTTGTCTGCTTTACGGTTATGGTGCTTATGGGATCTCTATACCTGCCAGTTTCAATAGTAATGTACTTTCTCTAGTAAACAGAGGTTTTATTTACGCTATTGCTCATATTCGCGGAGGAAAAGAAAAGGGAGTAGAATGGTATGAGAAAGGAAAACATCTCTTTAAGTACAATACATTTACAGATTTTATTGCTTGTGGGCGTTACCTTGTAAACAATAAATTCACTTCTCACGACCGGCTGATTGCTCATGGTGGTTCAGCAGGGGGGATGTTGATGGGAGCCATTGCCAATATAGCTCCACAGGATTTTGCTGGGATCGTAGCAAATGTGCCTTTTGTTGATGTCTTAGCGACAATGTTAGATGCTTCATTGCCACTCACTCCTCCAGAATGGGCCGAATGGGGGAATCCTCTTGAATCAGAAGAAGATTATAAGCTTATTGCTTCCTATTCTCCTTACGATAATGTCAAAGCTCAAAACTATCCCCCTATACTTGTGATGGCAGGATTAACAGATCCTCGTGTAACTTACTGGGAGCCTGCAAAATGGGTGGCAAAATTACGAGACCTAAAAACAGACGATAATGCAATTTTATTACGTATTAATATGGATTCAGGGCACGCTGGTGCAGCTGGACGTTTTTCAAAGCTAGAAGAAGTTGCCTATATCTATGCATATATTCTAAAGATAGCAGGAAAAGACTTTTGCTAATCCATAATACCTCTGTATGAAAGTCTCCGATAATTTATTGGATTATAGGGACTTTCATACACTAAAAAATTATTGAGACAGTTTAAAATTCACATTCTTCATAAAGTTTCAAAACATAGTCCCAATTAATTAAATGGTCTACAAAGGCTTCGAGGTACTTCGGTCGAGTATTGCGATAATCAATGTAATAGGAATGTTCCCACACATCGACACCCAAAATAGGTCGAGCATTGTGCACTAAGGGATTTTCACCATTAGGCGTTTTCATAATTTCAAGCTTGCCATTTTTAACAGCAACCCACGCCCATCCAGAACCAAATTGGGCACTAGCAGTAGCAATAAAATCAGCGCGGAATTTGTCGTAACCACCTAGATCAGCGTCAATAGCTTTTGCTAACTTTTCAGGAAGTTTTTGGCCACCACCATTTTTTTTCATCCAAAGCCAAAAGTGGTTATGATTGTAATACTGCGCTGCATTATTAAACAAACCAATATTTTTTCCAAAACTTTTTTTAACAATATCTTCAAGGCTTTCATTTTCTAAGCCTAACTCTTTCACAAAATTATTGGTGTTGGTAAGATAAGCGAGGTGATGCTTATCATGATGATATTCAAGCGTTTCGCGTGACATATAAGGCGAAAGGGCATCGTAATCATAAGGCAACGGGGGCAATTCAAAAGCCATTTAAAAATCTCCTCGATTCTAATTGTTAAGCTTATTTCATAAGCCTAATTTGCCATTTACCGCATTTAAAAGCAAATGTTGAATACCTAGTTTGTATGAAATAGTTTTAATGTCTCTCTTTTTGTAAAAGAAGCTTTTAGGAAATGTATATTCATCAATCAAAAAGGGTATTGGTCTACATAAAGATTGCTTCTGAAGATTTTTTACATCTATGAGTGGGTAATAAATATCATTATCTTTTGAATAAAAAGTAAATGGAAATAGCTATTATTCCTTGTTTTTGTATCTCTATTTTTTCAAATACCATATAAAATGTTTTTAATTTTTGCAAAACTCTTCCAGTTTATGGGTGTATCATAATGTTTTCAACAGAATAATAAGTGTTATTTTTTAGGAAATATTTTTCAATGTGCTTGATTTTATTTTATGGTGCTACCCATGAATAATATAATGTAAAAATTAGTGGACATTACCATCTTTATGCTTAATGCAAGAGCACTGCAGCACTATCATACACTTACCGGTTGCCAATGTGGTGACAGTTTTTTTTAATTGAGCAAGATGGGATTTTAATATATCAAGAAAAGTAAATCATATGCAAATTTATTAGATACATGAGTAAACTGCAAGATTTTCATTTTCTGTTCCTAGAAAATCAATACAAAGAGCAAAATAATTGATGGATAAATGGTTCCTTCTTATGTTAAAATCACAACTGTATATCAGTTTCTGCTACGAATTTGTATCGATGGCAATGCCATACAAGACTCAGAAATTTTATGATAAAAAAGTAAAGTCTTTTATTTTCAGATATTGCGTCCAATCACAGGAATCGCTATAAGGTGCAGGAGTCGCTATAAAGCGTTTTTTTTTGGGGTATAGCCAAGCGGTAAGGCACCGGTTTTTGGTACCGGCATTCCCTGGTTCGAATCCAGGTACCCCAGCCAATATTTAATTAAATCAATAGGTTATATAAAAGTTCGGGAATTTTGATTCCGTTGATTCTTTTAACTTATTTTCTACCTATCCCTAACTTTTTTGAAGTTTTTTGATTGCTTCTATTGCAAGTCGTTTTCTATCGGCTGTTTTGGTATAAAGGGATGCCATGTTATCTTCTGTCCAGCCAAAAAGCGCTTTCATTTGCGAAACTGTCGCACCAGCATTGGCTGCACGTGTTGCTGCTAATTTTCGCAATCCATGCGCTGATTTTTTAATACCTGCTGCATTACAAGCTTTACGAAACAGATTACCAAAACTTTCTTTGGTCAGTTTTTTACCTTCTTTACCGCAAATAAATGTTTCATCTCCAATAGGTCCAATTTTAAGTGTTTCTGCGAGTTCTGGCAAAATCGGGAGAAAAACATCTGTTTTAAATTGGCTCTTTTCTGTTTTTAAATGAATAATATTATCTGTTGTGATATCTTTCCAGCCGATACGAACGGCATCACCACGACGCAAGCCTGTATAAAGAAGAACATCAATCCAGACGCGTTCATGTGTACCATGTGACCAACGGTGATAATATTTGTCAATATCTTCTTCTAACCATGGTATGAACCCTTCTGCGTTAAAGGATTTTGGCGGCTTTATATTAAAAGCAGGATTTCTATTCAAAAGATCATTATCAACCGCCCAATTAAAAAGACCATTTAAAGCCGTTAAAAAATGTCTTGCCGCTGCGGGAGTCTCTCGTCTTCTTTCTACTGCGTCAAGAATGTGTTGTTTGTTTATGCTTTTATATGCACGATCACCGATATGTTTAGAAACATTATTCAGAATTCGATATTTAACTTTTTTAGTAGATTCTGATTGATTATGCCATTGCATGCTTTGTAAATACTGATGCAACAACCAATCGAAAGACCCTTCTGTGAGTCTGGTTTGTTTTATTTTCTTGGAGGAGCCATTTTGCGCTTGTTTAATAGCCAGCGTATAATTGTCAACAAACTCTTGCGTTCCATAGGTTCCTTCAATCCGAAACCGTGGTCCATGACCAATACGTACATACCATATAACTTTACCATGGCGTGTACGTTCACGAACAAGATGCGGCGGACGGCGTTTTGGCATGGCTAAAACTTTATACCGTCGACAGAACGACAAGTTTTGCTGGTCTCGTAGTCTTCTTGTTCATTTTCAAGTGGTGGAAAATCGTCAATGCTATAAGTATTATCTGTCGTTGTTGGTGTTATGGTTTTATTGATATGAATTAATAATTCCCCTGTAGGTTTGATTTCTATGAGTTCACATCCTTGTTTTTTAGCTTCTCTTAAAGCACGAGCAATAGCTGGTTGCGTGATAGTAGGTGGGCGGTGTGGCATGTTTATTCCCCTTCATTTTAGATGTAATTCACTCGTGGCGTGAATCACGCTGGTGTTAAAATTTTGTTTGTGTTGCTAGAAAGGAATGTCGTCTTTTGCTGAAGAGTCGCCGTTCTGGGCGGTCATAGTTCGTTTACAAGCTTCTGAATTATCATAAATTTTTGTATCGCCATAAATTCTTGAATCACTATCGATAACCACATTTCCATAAATTTCTACGCTTCCAAAAATATGACCTCTATATATTTTGACGTTATTATAAATTTTTGCATTTCCAAAAATCTCTGCACTATAAGCAACTTGTGCGTTATCAAAAACCTTAGCGCTATCGTAAATATTGGCAAACAAATACGCCTTGGCATCATTATAAATCCAACAATCGTTTTCATGACTTAAATTGTCTTCATGCTCTATAAAGCCGCCAAGATCACCTGCCTTTACATCTCCAAAGTCTTTCAATGCACGGATGCGGTAAAGCGTAATGTATCCCTCAAACTCAATTGTTTCATCAGTAAGTTCGTATTTTCTCATCTGGTTTTTTCTCTAGTTGAGATTCTTCTATCGTCATCAATCCAGTCGTCCCAACATACACATGCTTCACCGTAAATTTTTGCATGACCATAAATATGCGCATCACCGTAAACTTGCGCATTGCCGTAAACACGCGCCCTATCGTAAATGTGTGGCTCTTCGTAAACTTGTGCATTGCCATAAACTTCTGCATTATCAAAAACGCTAGATTCACCGCAAATATATGCATCACCGTAAACTTCTGCATGACCGTAAATGCATGGTTCATCGAAAACTTCTGCTTTACCATAAATACGAGAATTGTCGTGAACATGTGCATAACCGTAAACATGTGCATTTTCGTAAACCTTAGCATCATCATAAACACAAGCATAACCCCCAATCCAGCAATTGCCATCATGACTTAGATTGTCTTCTTTCTCGATATAGCCGCCAAGATCACCTTGCTTGACGTCCCCAAAATCTCTCAATGCACGAATGCGGCGGAGCGTTTTGCGCCCAACTTCGATTGTTTCATCAGTCAGTTCATATTTTTTCATCTGGTCTTTTCTCCAGTTGATATGGCGTTATAGTCATCAACGTGTGCGCTACGGTAAACTTCTGCATCACCGTAAACTTTTGCTTCTCCGTAAATTTCTGCCTTATCGTAAACACGTGCTTCATCGTAAATGCGTGCATCATCGTAAACTTTTGCACGCCCATGAACATGTGCATTGCCAAAAACCAAGGCATCACCAAAAACCTTGGCATAACCATAAACCTCTGCATTATGGGAAACGCATGCCTCACCGTAAACACGTGCATTGTCATAAATTTTAGCATCACCATAAATCCTTGCACTATCGCCTACATGTCCGTCTTTAATTTTTGCATTGCCATAAACTTCTGCCTTATCGGAAACGTATGCATAACCGTAAATTTCTGCATTATGGGAAACGCATGCTTCATCGTAAATGCGTGCACAACCGTAAACCTCTGCCTTACCGTAAACACGTGCTTCATCAAAAACGCGTGCACAATCGTAAACCTCTGCCCTGCCGTAAACGCATGCCTCACCGTAAACTTTTGCTTCTCCATAAATTTCTGCACGACCGTAAACGCGCGCTTCATCGAAAACGTGTGCGCTCTCGTAAACATGTGCATTATCGGAAACTTTTGCTTCATCGAAAACAAGTGCATTGCCATAAACACGTGCATCTCCAAAAACACAAGCCTTATACCAAATCCAACAATTGCCCTCATGGGATAAGTTGCCTTCATGCTCTATAAGACCGCCTAGGTCGTCTGCTTTAATACCACCAAAGTCTCTCAATGCACGAATGCGGTGGAGAGTTTTACCTTCAATCTCAATTGTTTCATCAGTAAGTTCATATTTATTTTCCATGGTTTATTTCCTTGATTTGCGTACAATCCACCCGTAGCGTGAAGCACGCATGTGTTGAAAGTGTTAGGAAAGGGTGGGGGTGCTGGGAGGAGAGAGCACCCCCATATGTTTAAGCAGCTTTTGCCAAAATCTTTTGCATCTCTTGTTCTATTTCCCCTAAAAAGATTTCGACCGCTTTATTAATCTCTTCAATGTGTTTCTCATCACGGAGGACGCGTTTGACTTTCATTCTCAAACCAGTAGATTTGCCTACAAAGTTTGGATTATAGCTCATGAAATCACACCACTTTCGTCCTGTACAAGCCATTTGGAATTGCATTTGTGCATGATATTCAGGCTTGATTTCGTCATACATAAAAAAACGAAGATGAGTTGTTGATTGTGGACATTTGACTTCGATTAAACCGTCCTCTCCAATGAACCCATCAGGACTTGCCCCCGCCATTTTCATTTTTGGGTGTGGGATAAACCCGCATCTTGTGACTTCTGTGTCATAAATGAATTCATATTCTCTCAAGGCATTCTCTTCATGTTCAATGCCCCATTGCATAGCAGGTGTTGTATAAGATTGGCTTATTTCCCCTATTAAGCGTTCTGTCATGAGTTTCGTTTTGTAATCTTCATATTTGCTTGTAGGCAAACCTTTTGCTGTCTTACTGAGTACGTTGTAAACGTTTGAAGCAGTGACTTTACCCAAGCGCGCTTGAAACCATTCTGCTGTTCTTTGTTCCATCTCACACCGCCGTTCTCTGTTCGTGTGGCGTTGCTATATCGGCATCTTGTATAGTAGAATCTGTTTCTGCCTTTTGCCTGTTTTGTTTATCTTTCAAAAGATGTAATACCGTTTGTGCTTGTCCTTCAGACATATCGTCGAGCTTTTTGACGTTGACATAAGCAAGTATTTTTTCTTCTTCTGTTTGGGTTTGTACGACAAGTCTTCTGATTTCATTGATCTGTTGTGGAAAAGCCTTTTTAATAGGTGTGTTCCCATCCGTATCATCATCTTCACTCACGACATTAAGAAGCATACCTAACAGATATCTGCGTGCGTATGTGATTGCAGAACCAACCGATTGTATATTTGACTTGCATCCTTTAGTGTCATAAGGAAACTTTCCTTCTGTTGAGATTTTATTTCCAGACGGATGCGTCAAAGTCATTTCTATAATTATATTGTCTGAACTCTGTTCTTTGATACGAGAAAACAAAGCAAATCGGTGTTTTGCAAGAGTGTTTTTTACAGCATCAATGTACTGGTCAAGGGTTGCATATTGGCTGTTTGTATGGGTGTTTGTAGAGTTTTTTTGTATTTTTTGATATTCTATTTGCATATTCGAAAGATCACTGGCAAATCTTTCGTAGTTTTGTCGTTCTATTTCTTTTTCTCGTAAGGCAATGAGACGCTCGAGACGGTCCATATCGACGTCATTTTCTAAGGCTCTGTTTAAAATACGTTCCATAGCAGTTTGTTTAACCGCTAAGTGATGCGTTTCTTCAATTTCTGTTAGGTTAGTGTTTTGTTTACTCATCTTGATTTCCTCCTATTTGAGCGCAATTCCCCCGTGGCGTGAATCACGCTGGTGTTTAAAAGTTGGTTTTTCGGTGTTAGAAACGGCTTATAGAGATACTATAAGATTAGTCGTTCGTATTTTTTCATCTGGTTTGTTCTCTAGTTGAGGTGAGGTCAGTATTATCAACATACCCATAAGCACCTGCATCATTGGTAATGTATATAGCATCGCAGTTACCAAAAACACGTACATCACCGTAAACTTCTATATATCCATAAAAATGTATACCCTCGTAAACTTCTGCATTACCAAAAACTTGAACATTATCAGA
>NZ_JBHINJ010000087.1:0-1131 GCF_042194855.1 Bartonella sp. CL70QHWL
ATATTGATTTCTGCGCCACCTACTTTTGCACCAATAGTGAGACGACTCGTTGTCTTATCTTGCTGAACAAAGCTCTCACTTTCCACTTTAGTAATCACATTGTTAACCTGTTCAGTCAATTTATTCTGAACAGTCGTGAGAGCCGTATTAACACCCTCAAACGCATCAGCTACATTCTGATAAGTCTCACTTTTTTCCTCTCCATCAGTATCGAAAGTTTTAATCTTAAAAGTAGGACCTTCTGAGTTTCCATTTCCAAAGTCAGCACCGCCACCAAGATAATTAGCTAAATGGGTACCCACTATATACAGCTGTCCACCATTCACGGCTTCTTCTGAGTTTTGTGTTAAATCTCCACCTGTAAGATATTTAATTTTACCTGAACTTCTGTCTTTCCCCTCTCCGTGCATAGCACTAAAGGCTTTATCAGTTTTGCTCCACAATAAGGCATCGCCTTGAAATTCTTTATTAATATCGTTTAATTTGTCATTAAAATTATTAACAACAGTATTCAGATGTTTGTTTACATTTATGAAGTTCGTATCAATTCCTGCAAAAGCAGAGCCTACATCGGTATAGTCTTTTGAACCATCTTCTTTACCATCAGCTGTGAAGGTTTTAAGCTTGAATGTAGGGGCTGTCCAAGCGCCATCTTTATAACTAGCACCACCACCAAAATATTTGACTACATTCTCAGATGCTGTTTTGAGATCACTTGTTACAGTCGTAACATTTTTATTTGTTTCAAAAAGCTGGGAACCATTTACTGCTTCATTTGAAGCTTCTGTGAGCGCGCCATTCTTTATACCTGTAAGAGTACGCTTTTCATTTTTTTTGTTGGCAATATCAATTTTATCACCATCTGTTTCTTTTCCAATACTGATGTGTCTCGTTTCTGCATCCTGTTTAACGAAGCTACTGGCTGCTACTTGTTCTTTGACATCTTTTAATTGCGAAAAATTCACCGCATCAGTTTCTTTAGTACCAGCAGCTACACCAGAAAGAGTCCGAGGGCTGGCTTTAATGTCGCTGAAATCAATGCCAAATGGTTCCAATAGATCCTTACCAATAGTAATAAGACCTGTCTTTTCATTTTTCTTAACAAGAATACTGTCTCTTACATCAGCAACC
>NZ_JBHINJ010000088.1:0-1121 GCF_042194855.1 Bartonella sp. CL70QHWL
ATTATCGGCTTTTTTAGCATTTTTCTGCATTTTTTCTCAATTCATTCAAAATGGATTTAATAAGCTTCGTTTTAATTATTTTGATAAGAATTAACCCTCTCATATGAAAGCGGAGCCCTGTTGTAATATGCATCACTTTAATAAGTATGATAATGAACATGTCACTTTACGCTCTCTCTTAGAATATTATCGTCAACGAGCTAAATCACCCCGTGAATTAGGAACATTGTTTGAAAATCTTGTCATGGCTTATCTTATGCATGACCCTCTCCATTTTGGACAATATGAAACGGTTGAGAGCTATTATGAATGGGCAACAGAGCGTGAAGGTTGGAATAAAAATGATATCGGCCTTGATCTGGTGGCAAAGCTTCGCAATCAAGAGGGATATGTGGCTATTCAATGTAAGTTTTATAAAGCTGACCATCAGATCAGTAAAAAAGATATTGATAGCTTTATCGCTACCTCTGGGAAAAAGATTTTTACGCGCCGTATTTTGGTTGATAGCACCGAAAGCAATTGGAGTGATAATGCTAACAACACTTGTGATGGTCAAGAGGTTCGTATTCAACAGATTAATCTGTTTGATTTAGAAAACAGTCAAATTGATTGGGGGGCTTATAAAGAAAAAGGTGAAGCTACCCTTAAAGAGCAACCTAAAAAAAAGCTTTTAGATCATCAAAAAGAAGCTCTTGAGAAAGTCTGTGAAGGTTTGCAAGAAGCAGACCGTGGCAAGCTGATTATGGCATGTGGAACGGGCAAAACGTTCACTAGCCTTAAGATAGCAGAACACATAGCAGGAACTGGCAAGCGTGTGTTGTTTCTGGTGTACCCTCCCTTGCTTTGATGTCACAAACAATCCGTGAATGGACCCTTGATACAGAAGTGCCCTTGCGTTCCTTTGCGGTATGTTCAGATACACAAGTGGGTAAGCGTCGTAAAGGGAAACATGATGATGAGGCTAGTCTCGATGCCTCTGATCTTGTCTTGCCGGCTACGACCGATGCGCAAGCACTTGCGCGTAAAGCCAATAAGACTTCTCTTGATGCAATGACGGTCATCTTTTCAACCTATCATTCTATCCAAGTGATTTCGGATGCACAAAATACCCATGGGTTACC
>NZ_JBHINJ010000089.1:0-1118 GCF_042194855.1 Bartonella sp. CL70QHWL
ATGTAGCCGCTATAGCCAACGAAAGAACTTTAACAAAAGAAAAACGAGAACGTTTTAATTCACTCGCTGCTTGTGGGGCATATAATTTTTTCATAACAAACTCTCCAATGAAAAAACTTAAAAACACCTCCAAAACATAAAAAAGACACATTTTAGCATTATTGATGTCTTTGGAATTCAGAGTAGACGATCATTGCTTAGAGTGTGAACATTTTGAGTCTTTAGTTTTGTTTGTGCTCTCTGTATTGAGACCTAAATGTTTGTCTTTTTGATTATGTTTTGTGGACATAAAGATGACACATTTAGAGTCTAAGTTTTTTAGTGTGCTGTTTTTTCTAACTAAAAAGGGGTCTTTATATTTAATATTACATTTTACTTGGTAGTGGTTACTATAAAATCCTTTGTACTAGGTTTTAATATGTATTTTCCTAATTATAGACTTTATTTTTATTAGAAAGCATGGTTTTGTTAATAATAAGTAAAGTAAAAAGAAATTGTAATATGTCTGGAATATAGTTTTCCTTGGATAACTGGCTTTTTAGTTGGATTTTTTCTTTTTAATATATCATATAATGATATATGCGCGGTCTCGTGATGTACCTTTTATCTTTACGCACTACTTTTCCCCCTTTGAAAGTTATTTCATCAAAATGAGTCTTACTAATATACACTCCCATATTGCTATAGGCTGTTCATGAAAATAGCAACATAAAAATATAACTTTTTAGCAATATGGATTCTACTATGATCTTTTTTCAACAAAATATAGAAAAATCTTCTATAAAACCTCACAGTCTATAGCCTCATCAAATATTATGCTTATCTCTAGATAAATACTGTGCGTCTGTAAAAAAAATATCCACCCTTATTTCAATAAATAAGGGTGGATGTTTTGTTTTGTTTTCGTTGTTCGTATTATTTTATTTTCAGAGTAATTGCACCACCTATGCCCCAATGACCACCAGCACTCGTGGCAGAGAGATTAGAGCGGATTTTTCCGTTTTCAGATGTATAACCAGCACCAAGGGCAAATGCGGATTGTCCACGCCATGTGCCGCTACCAAATGAGACACTCAAAGATCCTGGCTCGTCGAAGTAACGTAGGTTGGATACTGCTA
>NZ_JBHINJ010000090.1:0-1059 GCF_042194855.1 Bartonella sp. CL70QHWL
GCTCGGTAGCTTTAACAATCCAATCAAAAGCAAATGCATATTCAATAAATATCTGCAAAAAACGTTCTTTTTACATTTGGAAGCGTTGGTTTTTACAAAGCAGCTTTTCATAAGATAAATAAACAATTATGGTTTTTTGTTACCATTTTTATCAAGTCAATTTTATTAATAATAGTTATTAAAAAATCACAAAATTAGAATAACCACTTGAAAATATACCCATATGGGTATATTAATAATCATGAGTAAAATAAAACGTATCATATGGCTTGGTTCTTCACTCAAAGATATAAAAAGTCTTCCTGATCTTATTCAACAAAGGATTGGTTATGCTCTTTATCTTGCTCAGATAGGAGATAGAGGAGAAAATGTTAAGGTTCTCAAGGGGTTTGGATCTGCCAATGTTCTAGAAATTATTGAACGCGATATTCAAGGAACTTATCGCGCTGTTTATACGATACAATATAAAAAATCTCTTTATGTGTTGCATTGTTTTCAGAAAAAATCGACCCGTGGCATTGCAACACCAAAACCAGACATTAATCTGATTAAAGAACGTCTCAAGTTAGCAGAACAATTAGAAGGGAATTAAAATGATCAATGTTTTTCACGGTAGTTCCAATGTTTATGCGGATCTTGGCTTTTCAGATTCCAGAGAGATGCTTATCAAAGCGCAACTTGCTCATAAGATTAGTCAAATTCTGAAAGAAAAGAACTTAACACAAAAACAGGCTAGTCAACTTTTGAAAATGACTCAACCAAAACTGTCTAAACTCTTAAGTGGAGAATTTCGAGGAATTAGTGAAATGAAAATGCTTGAGTGTTTGGCAAAATTGGGAAACGATATAAAGATTATTGTTAATCCGAAAGAAGTTAAAACGCTTGAAGGACATTTTGAAGTTGTTTTTTCTTCTTAAACTTCTTTATGATTAGCTTTTTTGGGTCTATTCATACATGGCAATCTTTTATAAAAAATGGTCAAATGAATCACGTATAAAAGTGTGGATTCTTGAGTGGATTCATATAAGATAATTACACTCAACCTATTGACTTTATTGT
>NZ_JBHINJ010000091.1:0-1057 GCF_042194855.1 Bartonella sp. CL70QHWL
GAATTCATATCACTAGAAGAAGCATAAACCGGTTTCCAGCCACATTTTGATAAGGATTGTTGGATCATCGCTTTATCGACACCTGGTTTTTCCCATAATGCTAAAGTTGATGGAGGAGGTTGGTTAACACATCCAGCTATACTTAACAGAGCTATGCCGCTCAATAATTGCAAGACTTTCTTCATTCTTCCCCTCCTTCAGTGGGTTTCTTTACGATAAAACAGAGCTCATAAGCTTGTTGATATTTCCTCTCACCGCTGCTTAAAACAACGGTGACCAATATTGAGATGATGGATTGAGGGAACAATCCCGCCATTCCAAGCGAAGGCAAGGATGGCGGATTGTTGATCATCACTAGCTGCAAAACTTAAGGCTGGCATTTGCGACTATTTTTATATTTTTTACAAAAAGGGCTGTTTAAGCGCTTCTTGACACTTCGCTGTGGAACAACAGCGCCTGGACGACAAATGGGCAAGTTTTTCTCTTTAAAAGTATAACATGGCCCTCCCGCTCTTGCTACTTCTTCATCTTTATAGCGGAATCCTGATTGGAGCATGCAAGCATAAGTTGTTGCTTTAGCATTAATACTCTGCTGTTGGTTTTCTGGATCGATATCATAAGGCGTTGGCATGCCACATTCTAATAGGGCTTTTCCTATCTCCGTAAAATCAGTAACACTATTTTTCTCCCACATACTCAAATACCCTGGAGCAGGCTTATCAATGTTACATCCAGCAATATTTAACAGAATGAGACCACTTAATAATTTCAAGATTTTCTTCATTTTTTCCCTCTTTCAATGGATTTATTTACTATAAAACAGCTCGGAGGCTTGTTGATATTTTCTGTCATCGCTGCTTAAAACAACGGTGAACAATATTGAGATGATGGATTGAGAAAACAATCGCGCCATTCCAAGTGAAGGCAAGGATGGCGCATTGTTGGTCATTACAAGAAAGACTTAAGGCTTGCATTCAGATGCATTTTTATACCTTTTACAAAACGGGCTGTTTAAGCGCTTTTCGACACTTCTCTTCGGGATGACAGCACCAGGCTG
>NZ_JBHINJ010000014.1:0-8673 GCF_042194855.1 Bartonella sp. CL70QHWL
TTTAAATAAAATAACCCAAACATTTCCAATAAAATATTGTAACAAAAAATCCTATTTCAAGACATTATTGGAAAAATCTGCCTTCATAAAAATAAAACATGAAAACAAAAGGAGTTCAAAGAGAGCATGGCGCCTTTAAAGTAAAATATAGCACCCCATTGCAATGCATGAAAATAGGAAGTTGCCTAAGAATGAGTTAATCTCAATAACGCTTGTTTTATGCTACTTTAATAAGGAAATTTTTCTGCACAGGTACGATTTATAAAGACATTGCTGTATAAAGAGAATCGCATGATCTGTAATTTGTAAAAAGAATCAAATTCCTGTAGAAGCATGCTAAGCTATCTATCTAGCTTTCTTTATTTAATATTGAAAAGTACTCTTATAAATCTATGTGGGATAACGAACAACAAAAAAACGATCCTGGACAGGACCCTGCTCTTGTCGTCAAACGCTTGCGGCCTGCGCGCCGACAGGTCTCTGCTCGTTGGCTTACGGGAACCATTCTGACAGGAATCACTTCCTGCATTCTTATGGGGATTGCACTTTTTACGGCTCTTGATGAACAACAGCGATTGGTAACACCGCCACAATGGTTTACGCAGGAAAACCTATCAGAATCACAAGACCCTGAGGCCAATGGGTATAAAGGTGATCGTATTTCCCCCACCCATGCACGGCAAAGCTTTGACAGAAAACGTCAATTTGAACTATCGATTCTACAAAAAAAAGGCGATGAAAAAGTCATTCAAACACAACATTTTGAATGGATTCGTATGGCTTTAGCCGAAAATCGCCCCCAGAAATATAGCTATCCAAAATTTGATTCTTTAAGCATTCTTGCCAGTGATTCGCAAAGTCAAAATATTGCACCACAAGAAGATTCTGGGCAGATTTACGGTGCAAAAATCGAAACAAAACTCACCTTACGCAGCTATGATTTTAAGGTAAATCAATTCGATTTTGATGACAGCGACACATTGACAGATGAAGAGGCACAACAAGAAGTGCAAAAAGCTGGATTTACTTTAGAAAAGAGCACCGAACTTCTTTCAGTTCTCACATTGATTGATCCTTTAAAGTTAGAAGATGCATCCTCCCCTTCCCAAGGCACAGAATCCCCTGAAGTTCGAATCGTTCAAGAAAATGTAACCGTTTCTCCTCAAAGCCACCGTATCGATCTGACGAAAAACTATGTTGAAGATATTATTCCTATTCGTAAAAAACAAACGATAGCCGATGCTTTCAAAAAAACCAGTTATACAAAAAAGCAAATTGACCAAGTTGTAAAAACGCTAGAAAAAATAAGCCTTTCCGATACTCTTAAAGAGGGAAGCCTTTTACGCATTGGTATCGTGACACAAGCTGGTGAAAAAGACCATCTCGTACGCGCAAGTATCTATCAAGGGATGCATCATGTTCTCACCATTGCCCTGAATGATAAAGGCCAATTCATTGAAAGCACAGAGCCTAAAATGTCTAAAGCGCTTAAAACGGCTTTTCAAAATGGTATTCCGCATTCTTACATCAATAGCGCGCAATTACCAACGGCTTATGATGCACTCTATAGTGCTTTGCTCAGTCATAATATATCACAATCTCTCTCTCATCGTCTTATTCGTCTGCTGGCCACCAATATTGACATGAAAAGTCCGATAACACCCAATGATCAGATCGAAATATTTTATGCCGTACCACAAAGCGATAAAGAAAACAAAAACGGCAAAAAGAACTTGAAAGCAAAGGAAGCATCCAAAAACACTGATCCAGAAATTCGTTATATTAGCGCAACTTTTGGAAATACAACTTATAAATATTACCGTTATCAATTAAAAGATGGAAGCGTTGATTATTATGATTCTGAAGGGAAGAGTTCAAAGCCTTTCTTGCTGCGCAAACCCACACCAAATGGGATTTTTGGCTCCCCCTTTGGTCCACGCAAACATCCTATTTTAGGCTATATTCGCATGCATACGGGTGTTGACTGGGTTGCTCCTAAAGGATCGCCCATTATTGCTGTAGGAGATGGTATTGTCACAAAAGTAGGCGTAACAGGCGGCTATGGAAATCACACGGAAATTCAACATGCCAATGGATATGTCAGCAGTTATTCACACCAAAGTCGTTATGCACCAGACATCAAACCAGGCGTGAAAGTACGACAAGGACAAATTATTGGATATGTTGGATCAACAGGAATGGCAACCGGTCCCCATTGTCATTTTGAAATCATTGTCAATGGCGTCAAAGTTGATCCCATGCGCATTCGTATACCGGATAGCAAAGCCTTAACCAATCAAGACCTACAAACATTCCTACAAGAAAAAAACAATATTGATTCTTTGATCAACAGCCCGATAGCACCCTCCGAAGAGACTTAAAGCATGAAAGCATCTGCATTTTCACGACTCAAAACATCTAAAAATATGCTTTAGCGCTTACTTTTCTCAAAGAGATTTCCGCACTTTAAATATCTATTAAAGGATACGTCGAAATATGCCACCACCCAAGGTCGCATCACAATGATTAAAAATAAAACGCCCTCCCCTTTTCAGGTTTACGCACAATAGAAAAGTGAAAAATATGAACCCCCAAAAGGCTAACTCTTCTTGTTTATTTTATCAAAACGATAAAAATCCCTTTGTTTTCCATGCAATAAAGTTTTAAATTAAAGGTGAGTTTTCTAAAGAACGAAGATTCTAAAATCCATATCATTCTATAAACAACCCGACTTCTTGTTGAATAGATTTCACTTGTTGAATGTATGCTGTTCATAGCCCTAAAGGACGGTGTTTCATGAACTTTATGAGCAAGTTTTACCTAAGAGAATATTCCTTACACACTTTTACAAAAAAAACCCATATTTAAAGTTTTAACAGCCCTTACAAAAAATAACAAAACTTAAAAAAACAATCTCTTCGCAAAGAAATAGAGCTTACGAATATAAGTATTATTATTGGCTTAAAGGAGCACTTATTCAAAATAAATTTAAAGGCTCACTTAAGCACTTCAAAGCTCTAAGACAAGGAGAACTTTGAAAGCCGATCATCGGAGTCAATAAAGCAAAAAAACAACGAGAGAGAAAATCAAACATTACACCAAAAGATGAAGAAGCAAGGTTGCTTCTCTTAAAAGCAATTGACAATCTGATATGAATGGTGCTGTGTTCGCGCTACTGAAGCCGTATTTTTCCTTCTTCTTGTGAAAAGATGCCCTCCCCATACATTCACGATGAATGAAAGGCAGCTTACCACGAGCAAAGAGTTTAACCCTTTAAAAAAATCAGTCAGAGCTTTTTTTTGAACTATTCATGCTAAGTTTTGGCAAAGGAATAACAATCTTTGTGCCTCCTAAAGCAGAAGTTTCAAACAGAGGTTTTTCACCAAATTGCATACAGAGCTGTTCCACAACCACACGACCAAGTCCTGTTTTTTGTTTTAAAGTTTGGCTTTTCATTCCCACGCCATCATCTTCTACAATGAGCATCAATTGTCCATCTTTCTGGGGACCAAAGGAGATATAAATATGACCCGACCGTTGATCAGGAAAGGCATGTTTTAAGGAATTTGTCAGCAGTTCACCAAGGATAATTCCAAGTGTTGTCGCATCTCTTGAAGACAGGCGACAATCTTTAAAGTTGGTGTGAATGGTGATGTTTTCACGCAATTCAAAAGGAACTGCCAATTCGACATCATGCACAACAGAACTAAGAAACTCTGCCAATAAAGTCGTTTCCATATCATCACTTAAGCGCAAACGACGATGTGCTGTAGAAATTGTCTGAATACGATCACGTGCAGCACCTAGAACAGAACGTACCTCTTCATTTTTGCTCCGGTTTAACTGGAGCCCCAGCAAAGAAGACACCGTTCCAAGAGAATTGCCAATGCGATGGCTTGCATCCTGCAACAATATTTCAACCCGTTGGCGTTCTTTTTCAGCGTGATTACGTGCTCTTTCTAATTCTTGTGTTCGTTCTTTCACGCGGGCTTCCAGAGCGATATTTTCGCTATGAAGCAGCAATTGATACAATTTTAAAGAGCGCATATCACGATGAAAACGATTAATAACAAAATAGGCAGAAATAAAGGTACTTACAACGGAAACAATAGCCGCCAATGTCAAAGCAGCCCGCATCAATGCGATACCCTCACGCTGTTTTTGTCGCACTACATCATCCCCATTAATAAAGCTTGTCATCAATTGAGCTAAACGTGCCACAGGAATCTTTGATACTTCCAAAGAGTCCGCATGAGAAGGTTGAGAAGGTTGTTCAGGAATCGCATCAAGAGCATGCATATGGGCATTCATAAAGGCTTTTCGTGCTTCAACCTCTTCTTTAAAAGCCGTAAACCATTTATACCACTGTGGATGCGCATAAACAATAAGTGCGATATAGTCGAGAATATTCCCCAACTCCCGCTCTGAATTTTCAAAACGTATTTTATCTTCCGCCTTGCGCGTTTTTGCATAGCTGCGATCAGCAACAGCCATATCAATCAAGCTAATAAGGACCAAATCAGCCTGTTCGCGCAATTCTGAACTTGTATTCAACTGTGCGATTTCTCGATCAACGGCATTTGAAAGCAACATAATAAAAACCGATGCCAAAAGAGCCATAACAAGAGAAACAACAATCGCACCCCACCGCCAGCGTGATATCGTTGCATCAGAAGAAGGCATTTGAGGCATCAAATTTGTTTTTGTTGTCATAGAATGTCCATTGGCGAACTTGAAAGTCGTCATTTTTCAGCACAAAGGAAGGCAACCTTATGGAACATAAAACCTAAAGCCCGTGAGAAAGTTTTATACAGGCTTTTCTTGTGTTCCTAAGGATACACGCCAAACTTCTGAATTTCCTCAGATACTGACTTTACTGTAATAGCTATAACGGGAATAAAAAAAACAAGGCTATCGATCATAATTATTATGCTTTTTTAGCCGTTAAATGAACACAATGTACTTCCAGCTGAGTAAGAATCAGGACCATAATCAGACTCACCATCCACCTTAAGAAGTTCTTGTAATCGATTACGCGCCCTGCTCACACGGCTTTTAATGGTTCCAACAGCACAACCACAAATAGTCGCAGCATCTTCATAAGAAAACCCCGATGCGCCAATGAGAATAATGGCTTCTCTTTGATCGGCAGAAAGCAAATTTAAGGCTTTTTTGAAATCTTGCAAATCAAGCGATCCATATTGAGCAGGATGAACAGCGACATTTTGAGTAAACACGCCATCGGTATCTTGAACTTCTCTTCCCTTTTTACGCATTTGACTATAAAATTCATTGCGCAAAATGGTAAAAAGCCAAGCTTTAAGATTAGTCCCCATCTCAAAACTATCTTGCTTAGCCCATGCCTTCATAACAGTATCTTGAACCAAATCTTCAGCTTTATCGTGCTTGCCACTTAAAGAAACAGCAAAAGCTCGTAAAGCCGGCAACACAGAAAGGAGTTCTTGTTTAAAGTTTTTCGCGCGCTTTGACATAAAGGATTCAAACCTTTTCCACATTGTTTAAGCCAAATTGCTCTGCGCGCTCCAACTTCTCTAAAAGCTCAAGCAAACACCGTGGCAGTGCCTCTTCTTGAATTTCCATGTAAAATTGACGTAACTTCCGTGCTATTTCGCTATTGACCCCGAGAAGATCATCTCCAACTGTAAATTGTGTGGTGAGATTTTTTTCATCACGGTCGTTCATTTTTCATCCCCCTAATCCATATAATATTGGTAGCACCGCGAAGAATTTTTTCGCCTTATAGTTGTAAATATAGCTGTCGGTAAAAAGTTCCATACAAATCAAGGAACTTTTTTATCGGTTGAGAATTTCAACCAACAAAGTGCTTGAAAGGTCAAAGGAGTTATAAATTATGTCATTATCAACGCGCATTGCCCCGCATCTTCCCTATCTTCGGCGTTTTGCCCGCTCTGTCACCGGTAGCCAATCCTCTGGCGATGCTTATGTGTCAGCGATGTTGGAAGCACTCATTGCCGACATCTCCATTTTTCCCAAAGCCTCCACTGACCGAATTGGTACCTATTGGCTTTTTTGCCATCTTTTTGACCAAACCACACCGAACATCCCAGAACCCCTGCCTCAATTTGGTCTTGAACAAAAAACCAGTGCCAAATTATCCTATCTCACGCCCCGTGCACGCCAAGCATTTTTGCTCATTGCCGTTGAAGGATTTCATGAACAAGAAGCCAGCGAAATCATGAATCTGGATACGAAAGAATTCCGCAAGCTTCTCAACCAAGCATCTATTGATATTTCTCAACAAATTGCCACTGAAGTCATGATTATTGAAGATGAACCTCTTATTGCACTTGATATTGAGCAAATGGTAGAAAGCCTAGGTCATCATGTTGTAGGAATAGCGCGCACGCGTGATGAAGCTGTCATTATGTATCATAAGAAAAAACCACGGTTGATTTTGGCTGATATTCAATTAGCCGATAACAGTTCAGGTATTGATGCGGTCAACGAGATTTTGAAAAATGACCGTATACCAGTGATTTTCATCACGGCTTTTCCCGAAAGGCTTCTCACTGGCGAGCGTCCAGAACCAACTTTTTTAGTGACCAAACCTTTTAACCCAGATATGGTGAAAGCGCTTATTTCCCAAGCTTTATTTTTTCAAGAGAATGCTTCTAAAGCGGCTTAGAACAGGGTAACATCTTAAAATTATGATTGTTACGCCTCTTTCAAAGCCTCCCATGGATAAATCTCATATGAGTGCGCTCATGCAAGCGATTCGTGGTGCGGATATTTGCGTTCTCTATCAGGCAACAAATCTGGTTTATTTATGGGCTGAAAACTTGCCCCACCATTTGCACAATAAATGGCGGGTTGGGTGTCGTGACAGCGACTTTTTTTCGCTTGACCTTGCAGACAATATGGAAACCATCAAACTGCAAGTTTTAGCCAGTGGCAAAATGCAAACTGTTGAAGCACGTTTTGAAGATACAAACAAACAAGAGATTTGGTACAAATTTTCTATTGATTGCCACCGCAATGATAACGAAGACATTATTGGTATTATCACCACCGGTGTCAATATTTCCGGCTTACGCCGCCGTGAACAAGTGCTTAAAATCCTTCTTCGCGAAGTCAGTCACCGTTCTAAAAATCTTCTAGCGATCATTCAAAGTATTGCCAGTCAAACCGCCCGCTATACTGAATCTCTTCAAGTTTTTTTACGAAAATTTCAAGGTCGTCTTCATTCTCTTTCTCATTCTCAAGATCTGATCACGGATTCCGATTGGCGTGGTGCTCAATTTCGCGAATTGGTCCAAACGCAGGCTTTAGGCTATTTAATGAAAGAAACAGAACGTTTTTCACTTGAAGGCGTCGATCCTTATCTTTTTCCCAATGCCGCTTTGCATATTGGTTTGGCTTTTCATGAACTGATTGTCAATTCTCTTTCTTTTGGAGCCCTTTCCCAAGAAAAGGGGAGCATCTGTGTACGCTGTGAAATCGAAACAAAACTGAATGGCAAAACGCAACTTATCATCACTTGGCATGAAAATTTTGAATCCGGTATCCCTCCCACAAACAATAAAAAAGCCTGTTTTGGTAGTGCCGTTCTCGAAAAAATCGTTCCCATTTCCGTGAATGGTTCAGCTTCCCTCAAATTGACACAAGAAGGAATTGTCTATTGCCTCTCTGTTCCTGATACTTATTTTGATATTTTTTCTTAAAAGAGCATTTTAAACAATGAACAAGAGAAGTTTCCCCTTTTTTAGTAAAATGTCTCATCTGTTTATTAAGCACAAAGACATTTTCCAACCTCTATAGTCCCCCAATAGTTCCCCAAAACCTTAACGAAAAACCTTAACGATGAGAACTGAAAGCCACATAAAATCTATTCCCGCTGTTAATCAACTTCCATCCCTCATATAACCGGCATATTTTAAAACAGAAACCAAAACGATAAAGAGCAAACCGTTTCAACTTTTACTATGCCAAATAAAAGCGAGCCTATTACCCATCTCTTTTTGTGTAATTTTCGCAATGCGCATACAATTTTATTTTGGCATAATATGCAATTTCAAGGAGTAAAGCTAACATCCATCATCATTCTTCAGCTTTACGGGCTTAAAGCCTCCACGACAACGACAATTAATTGATGAAAATTGCATATTTTACGCTTTTATTTATCGCATTCTATAATGGAGATATTCTCTTCAGGTACAATAGGACATTCTAAAACAGAATACACTTATGTCTTTCATTCACGCACTTTTTTAATATTTCCCAGCGCATCCACGCTCATTTCAAAACAGTATCTGTAAATAAGATATAATAGCCCCCGTAAAGTGAACCATCAAACCCGCCCCTTGTTACGCCATATCCTTCTTTACCTTCATGCCCCTTTTCACTTCATAAAAGTAGTAGCTGAGCATCATCATACCATTTGTCTTTCATGTTACAACAGCCATTGACCTTTGAGAGCGTCCATAAGAGGCATTTTAGGCTTTTTTTCAAATACTTCTCATTGATACAAAGCCCCTACACACCCCTTTATGACGTGCAAACCAATGACTTTGATTAATTCACTATAAAGGGAACCCGCATCTCAAAGGGGAAAACCCATCTCAAAGGGGAAAACCCATCTCAAAGGGGAAAACCCATCTCAAAGGGGAAAACCCATCTCAAAGGGGAAAACCC
>NZ_JBHINJ010000014.1:8773-19487 GCF_042194855.1 Bartonella sp. CL70QHWL
ATCTCAAAGGGGAACTAAAAAACTTTGAAAGCGTTTAACAGTGAAGAAGCCCCTAGGCTGACAAATTGGAGTCCGCTCTGTCAACCTCTCATTTGGAAAATAATTGATGAATCCCCTTGTTTTTATCCTCTTATTAGTTTCATGTACAGATGATTTTAATAGTTGCTATTCGAACAATACAATGGTTAAAATCTATCCAACGGCTCAAGCTTGTGAACAAGCCATGGTACCGTCCACAAAAAAGTTTGCACTTTATGGACAACAAATTTTTGCCCAATGTATAAACGTACATGCAAATTTGCATCAACAAGAAGTAAACTTGATCTGGTCTGTAACAAACCATGGAAATTTTCTTCTTAAAAGCCAAAACGTAAAGGACAAGGTGTCTACAGTCCACAAAGAAGATATTTTACCAACATCGCTTCCTCTTTTGCATTCTTCTTCCACAAACCTCTTGCACAAAAAACTTTAAAAGCATAAACCCATCAGATCTCAAAAAAATAATCAATGAAAGACATGATGGATAATAAGCGAATGCAACCTTCAAAAGACCATCACACAGAGCAAAATTCTCTGCCTCAAGATCTCCCTTTAGACCCTGCCGTAGAACGAGTGAGAAAAAAACTTATGGGTTTAATGATCATTTCCGTTTTAATAACGCTTTTCCTTATTCTAACCGTACTGTTTTTAATTGTTTATAAAGTGATAACAACCGGATCAGCGCCAAAACAAACCGAGTTATCTTCCTCTCCCAGCAAAAACCCACACGTTATCCATCATACGCTCTCTCTACCGGAAAAAACACAGATTTTGTCGCAAAGCCTCTCAGAACACAATATTGTACTGAAAGTTTTAACCCCTGATGGACAAACAAAATTTATGATTTACAATTATCATACCGGTGCTCTAATCGCCGTTCTTTCTGTTGAAACAACAAAAGAGAGTTCGAAGATAATGCCTCATTAAGAAAACTAACATCAATAAGCGCTTAACATAGCATCCTTGAAGATTTAACATTTTCTGCAAGCCGACACTATCACACGCTTTGCCAACTCGTGGGTGTTGCCAACAGCCCTTGGCGCTAGAGAGAGTTCATAAGAGCCATTTTTATTCCTTTCTTATACAAATTTATCCACACGGGCTCTCCCCGTTTGCAACGTGCAAGCGAATGGTTTTTGTTGATTCAACATGGAACAAATTTGGACATGAGAGAATTCTAGGGGCTTAGGGGCTCTCACCTAACATTCAAAACAATGAATTATTATTATAAATCAATGTGATAAGCATTAAATATACACCACACGGGCGACGGCGCGTTTTTTACTGTATCCCCTCACTTAAATCTTGGAAAAGAAGAAACCTTTCTGTCAACGCATTCCCATTTTTAAGAAAACTGACATCACTTGGGAAAAGCTAATAAACGTGCAAGAAATACCTCTTCTTGAGTGCAAAAATTCAACATATTAATTTATAGTGATGATTTATTTTGCATGTCAAACGAGAATCTCAAATACTGTATGATTCTCCCTTTCAAATCTGTTCGTAAGAAACTGAATCAAAATCATTTCTTTACATATCCCAGCAAGGAAATGGATGAATAAAAATACCTCTTATGAATGATCCGGTATCAAAAGAAGAACTGTTGTAACATTGAAAATTAAAGCAATAACGCCCAGCTTACATCTTTTATTAAGCAAAGATAGCCGATGAATTTCACATAATAGAATTCATGAACACCAGCGCGAAATGGGCATAAATACATTGAACAATATTAAATATAAGTGTGAATTAAATAAAAACAACGACATTGCGTTCTTCATACAAGAACTGCCTCTTAAAATACACGGATGCGGTTTTCTCTGTATTTCCTCACTTAAATCCCAGCAAAGAGGCAATCTTTTCTGTCAACACCCTTTGTTAAGTCTCAATACTGCCCGTGAAAATCTAAAGAAAGCGCAAGAGGCTTCTTGAGTATATACAATTTACTATCATAATACCAATAACATCACCACAAGCGCTTATACAGCACCTTTCAGGTTTAAACATTTTCCTCTGCCTCAAGATTGACCACTTGAGCGACGGCGTGGTTTTCCCTGTATTCCCTCATTTAAATCCCAGCAAAGAGGCAATCTTTTCTGTCAACACCCTTTGTTAAGTCTCAATACTGCCCGTGAAAATTCAAAGAAAGCGCAAGAGGCTTCTTGAGTATATACAATTTACTATCATAATACCAATAACATCACCACAAGCGCTTATACAGCACCTTTCAGGTTTAAACATTTTCCTCTGCCTCAAGATTGACCACTCGGCGACGGCGCGGTTTTCTCTGTATCCCCTCACCTAATCCAGGCAAGGAAGAATCCTCTTTTGTTGCTGTTGATGCATCTCCATTGCTAGAGCTTTCTGCTGTTGTAAGTGAAAGCTCAAGAGATGATTCATCTTGAGTCCGTACAGTACGTCGACGGGGAGAACGACGTGTTTTTTTGACGGGTTCAACATTTTTCTCAGAAAGACTGTGCTCTTGATCTGTTTTTCCATCCGATAGAGCCTCTAAAGTGTTTTCACGCGCATCCCCATTTTGCGCTTTATCATATTGGCCATTGCCATTTTTTTGCGACGACGTATCTTTCTCTGTATTCCCTCACTTAAATCCCAGCAAAGAGGCAATCTTTTCTGTCAACATCCTTTGTTAAGTCTCAATACTGCCCGTGAAAATCTAAAGAAAGCGCAAGAGGCTTCTTGAGTATATACAATTTACTATCATAATACCAATAACATCACCACAAGCGCTTATACAGCACCTTTCAGGTTTAAACATTTTCCTCTGCCTCAAGATTGACCACTCGGCGACGGCGCGGTTTTCTCTGTATCCCCTCACCTAATCCAGGCAAGGAAGAATCCTCTTTTGTTGCTGTTGATGCATCTCCATTGCTAGAGCTTTCTGCTGTTGTAAGTGAAAGCTCAAGAGATGATTCATCTTGAGTCCGTACAGTACGTCGACGGGGAGAACGACGTGTTTTTTTGACAGGTTCAACATTTTTCTCAGAAAGACTGTGCTCTTGATCTGTTTTTCCATCCGATAGAGCCTCTAAAGCGTTTTCACGCGCATCCCCATTTTGCGCTTTATCATATTGGCCATTGCCATTTTTTTGCGACGACATTTGTAATACATCTGTATCACCCTCAACAGCATCCTTTTTTTCACCATCAAGATTTATTTCACCGCATTCTTGCCCATTGTTTTCATCACGATTTTCGTTTTCATCACCACGATTTTCATCACGCCGAACCGATTGAGACATTTGCCCAGCTGCTGCTAAAATAATACGCAAATAGTGCTCGGCATGTTGTAAATAATTTTCCGACATAACACGATCGCCTGCACCTTGTGCATCACGCGCAAGGCTTATGTATTTATCAGCAATTTGCTGAGCATTCCCGCGAATTTTAACATCCGGACCGCTACTTTCATAATTGCGAGACAACGGATTAGGACCGCGACGATTATTATTGTTATTACCATTATTGTTATTATTGCGACCGCGTACCCGTCTATTTTGTTGTGGCCTCATCTTTATCCCTTTTTGGAGTGTTTGTCTTATTGTGTGTCTTAATTGACGCTTCCTCATTACATTATCTTTTGATAATGCTGATCATTTTTAACATACGATTATCAAGCTATCCGCGTTTATTTCACTCAAACGAACCCTACTGATATTGATAAAAGCATATATTTTCTTGAAAATCACAAAACAGCAGGGAAATCGTAAATCAAAAATTCCCTTTTTCTCTGTCAAACAGCAGAAATCTAATGATGTTCACGTAAAATGCCAAGTGTTTTTTTTAAAATAAACCATATTTCACTAAAAAAATAATTATCTTGTGGAAAACAAAAAGGAAAACACACACACAACATACCTGACAAAGAAAAAATTCCTGCCAGAGAATATTAGAAGCTTCCTTTTTTGCTCTAAAACCACAGCTCTTAAAAACGCCGATATTCTCTACCCCTCGTGCATTTAAACCACAAGCACTTCCATCCCAACGAGTCACTGCGCGAACCTCTTTATTTTATAAATATAGCCTCTCTTCATCGCTAAAGCAACCCCTTGCGAGCGATAATCCACGATCGCGTCACAAAACCTCTTGATTTTTATAGATAGATTAACACGAAGTATTATTCAAGCCCTATAATCACCAAGAGATCAATCTTCTTTTCCAAATAAGCTAACGATACTATCAATTTCTATTTTAACCCATAGAGTTTTTAAGTTAATCACAGTTTTTATTTATAACAAATTGAGCTTAAAAATAAAATATTTAAATACAAAAAAATATTAAATTATGAAAAACCCGACCAATATATCAAACTTTTTTTAAAAAATCAGTTTCTTCTCAACAAAATACCCTCCTCAAAGCCTATCAATAAGAATGGCCTAACGCATTTCCTCACTTATCTTTTCTGATAAAGTATTTTCTGATAAAGAAAACTAGAATTATAAAACAAGCACATTTGTAAACCCAGCACAGCGTTTTACGCATGAAGAAGCCTTGAATGTTTATAAAAGGAAGTTTTTTTACTCATTTTAGTCATGTCTATTGACTTACCCCCTCAAAGAACGAAGATTCTCGAGTCACACTGGTCTGTCAACAATGAAAATTCTTATAAAATTCGTACAGTGAATTGGTTTATAATGATAATTCATATTTGTTGTGTTGAGTAAGAAAACTTAATACCGTAGGATTTTTCATTTTCTATCTGTTTGCTGTTGAATCAATCTCTTTTTCTTGCATGTTACACGTGGGAAAACCTGCGTGGAGTAAAAACAATAAAAAAGACTTAAAGTACCTCTTATGAACCGTCTCTAAGGCTAAAGGGCTGTCGAGAGACACCATTGGGAGCAAGCAAAGTGTGAGATAGTACCGGCTTACTCTTTTTTAAATCATAAAGATGAACATGCTCTATAAATTTTATACATTTTATGAGGATTATACCATTCACTAAAACCATTATGAAATGGATTTCCCACACTCGTTATTTCCCTTTAAAAAGCGCAACAAATCCTCCTGAAACTCTACCACGCCCTCCCCTTAAACATTTCAAGACGGCATCCATACCTTATGTCGCCACACCTTAAATAAGAAGTGCGATATAACAAGATAAATAAATCAGGTTGCTATTGGTCTTGAGGCAGATAGTCATTTAAGAGGCTTTTATTTTTTTATAAAAATTCGCTTCCTTTTAACTTTCCGTATAAAAACTTAAAAGTAATTGCGCCTTTTGCCTGTTTTATTTTCTTTTTCATTGAGAAAACAGTCTCGTAAGAGAAAATAATTTCCATCCCCAGGACGGACCATCGTCAAACATTGTTTTTTAGCACTATCAGAAAGCTTATCCCACATTTCACGAATAGCAAAATAGGCCTCACTTTCCAAATTAAGACAATGCTGATAAACTTCTCTTTTCATATCGGGCATAACGGAAGCAGAAATTTCCTTGCAATATACGCGCAGATCAAAAACAGGAATAACCAATTCAACGGGTGCTTGTTGTGTTACTTTTTTATGAGAAGAAAAATAACTAACCACCTTAGCAACAACAAAACACAAAAACACTATACAAAAAAGTATTATGCAAACAAAAGCAATCTTGCGATATAATCTTTTGAAATAAGCCTTTTGTCTTGCTCGGATTCTTTTTTCCATAAAGATTGTACCCTTTAATATCCCAAGAGAAGCTTTTACAGCAAAAAATGATAGAAGTATTTGTGTACACAATACAGGTTATAGCAACAAACGATCAAGACTCTTATGTCAAAAGCCCCTCTTTTTTTATCGTATAATTCTTATCGTATAAAATTCTTGTAAAACACTTTTCTCATGCCCTTTATGAAAAAATAGGGCTGATGATTTTCTCTCACCACCTTTAAAGACGAAGATTCTTCATCCATGCGGATCTATAAACAATTCGTCTTCTTTAAGACATGTCATATTGATTTATAAAGAGTATTTATTGTTTTGCACGTTGAATGAGAGACCCGAACACCATAGGATTCTCTCATTTCAAACCTGTTTATGTTAAATCAACCAAAACCATGTCGCTTACAAGTTACAAGCGGAACTGGCATGTGGATTAAAAACTGTATAAGAAAGGCATATGCCTCTTATGAATCGTCTCACGAACCAAGGCTTTCGTAACATTGGAAACTGGAAAAATATATGAGAGTACCAACCTGCACTTTTATGAAGCATAAAGATGAGGGAGATACCTTATAAGTTTTATACATTTCATAGGGGCTTTACCCCTATACCATTGACGAGTGTTCTTGTAAAAGGGACTTGGGAGTGGGATATCTCTTTAAAAACAAGTCCATGAATATGCAATAAATGTATATTCGGAGACAAATAATATTTTAATATTTGAGGCATTCTGTTTTTATGTGAGAGGCATGATCCCAAGAAGACACACGATACATAAAAGCATAAGGCATTATCTTCATTATTTAAATAATATTGCTATAGATAGTTTTGAAAATTATAAAGGAAAAAGATGATAGTCCGAAGAGTGAATAATATGCCTTTATATTTTTCTCAATAAGGCTGTCTTCCTATTTCAGAAATCACTCAAATACAGCCCCCATCTGACATACATAAAGTCTAGCTTACAAAAGCTGGAATCGCTCAGAGAGTTTTGCCCTTCTGAATCCGTAAGGCTCTCATTCTTCTTTCTCTCAAACATGTTACAGCTTTGAAATTTGATGTTGTTTGACAAGCAACAAAAAAGCTCTGTACTCTCTTAAGAAAACAACGCCTTAAAGTTACACACATAATGGATTGGAAAGATGTCTTAGCTTTTTATCAAACGCGCTGTAAAACAACGAGCGTAACATATTGGCTTTTTGCTTATCCCAAAATGTTCATCCTAATTTCTTGCCTCCAATTCCCTTGCCTCCAATTCCCTTGCCTCCAATTCCCTTGCCTCCAATTCCCTTGCCTCCAATTCCCTTGCCTCCAATTCCCTTGTGTCCCATGCATAAAGATCAAGTTGAAGGAAATATATGGATAACCCTAGACTTGAAAATATGAAAGGAAGGCGTGACAGAGTTTCGCGTTCCTTATGTCATGCAAAAGCATTAGACATTCTGAAATAAGCACTCTTTCTATCTCGTAATGATTTCTTTTTTCTGCTACCGGTCAAATCCCTTTATTTAGAGAATTGGCTATCACAAGTTATGCAACAAATAGCGCTATATGCAACAAACAGAACCTGATTTATATCCGCATGGAATTCGTTCCAGTTTACATGATTGGCTCGCAAAATCCACTTGACTTTCCCCTTCTTCTTTCCCCCTCATGGGATCTCTATCACCATAGAACAAAAAGCGATATTTTATGACGCTTTATGGACAAAATCCCCACCGCCCGAAGAGTTCATCACATGACGAAAAAACACCCCTCATATTCACCACACACAAACACTTCAATATATAAAATTTACATGCCTTCTATCACCGCACTCTCAAAAGGCAGCACGACAACAAGATAAGAAATTATTGATGTAAAACTCCAAACAAAGAAAAGAACGGACTTTCTAATCGAGATCAACAAATACTGTTAAATCAACGCTTCCATTTTTGATGATGTCACACCTATGCTTTATAGCACCCCTATCACACTTCATAATACCGAAAAATTTTCTCTGCCCTACGCACTATGCGCATCAGAACCAATCAAATAAAACAGAAATGCGCTATCTCCCTACTTTTTTGTTTTTGATTAAATAGCAAGATATAGCTGTAATTCTTTAAAGAGCTTCATACCATAGATTCATTTTATACATAATATCATCAACAGAATGTTTGTATGTGCTGCAGGAAGAATCCCCAGAACGCTCCATATGACCACTGGATGAAGAGCTGTTACAGGATTCTACAAGAAATGCCAGTGACATTGGAGATAACGCATCCTCGCTATCAGAATAATAAGCTGATAAAAAAGTGTAATCTTGTGAAGGAAGTGTCCCCGAATTTACTTGTGATGGAGCGGCAACAAAAAGAGAATTAAAGGTTCTAGGACCAATGACAATATCACCATTCGCTTGCTGCATAATACTTCTTGCAGAGTATATATGATTTGTATTGATTGCCCCCAGCGAAGCCCATTCATCCTGCCATAAATATGCATAATAAAGATCCATAACTTGTTCATGTTGAACAACGTTGTCAGCAGACATGGCTGTATCAAAGAGTGAGTTAGGAACATAATAAAAATTTATATCTGGAATAATTTCATATAGCCAGTACGTTTCATCAGGATTATTAGCAATCTGTTGCCGCGCCATTCTGTAAACTGCATCCATATTTGCAGTTGTAGACACAAATGCTGAAGTCTGTTGAGCAATAGAGTGCCCAGTTACATGATGTATGATATCCTGATCATCCCCCCAAGGGGCAAAACCTCCTCCAAAGAATATAACAGATGGAGAGCGATCATCTATACGGAAAACCATATGGGGAGGATCAATAGCATATGACAGATTTACATCTGAAAAGAAAAAAAATAAAACTGTCACTAAAAATACTGAGAATGCTCTTTGAAACATTTTTATACCTTTGATATACACTCCATATTTTATACCTGTAACCTCTTGAAGCGTTACAGATATAAAAAGGGAGAAAAACCCCTATTGATCTTATTTTAAAGTGATGGCTAAAACCCTTTTTGCTGGCACATGACCCGCTTCAAAAATAACCATTACTTTTCTGTTCAAAATGACTGCGGTTTTTGCCAAATCCAAAATACTTTTTCCAACAATGTTATCACAGCCCCAAATACCTTTTTGAATGTCTGAAGTAGGGCTGATACCGTATCTGAGCTCTAGGCGACATTGTGCTCCTGCGCTAACGACTTGAACCGAATTGAGATAACCGTTTTGTTCATAAACTCCAGCATGAGAAACACCTGTTGTTAATGCTATCATCACCAAAACAATGGATATTTTTTTCAAAAAACTTTTCATAATTTACCTCTTTTAAATTTATTGCAACGGACATGAAATGCATCCCCATGCAATCTAATGGATATTTTTAGCCTCCTCGCCTCCTTAAAGACGAGAATTTTGACCAGCTTTAGCCCGTGATAAGGCTGCCTCATCTCAGTCTATTCTGACCCCTACCCCGCTTGTTGCACGATTTATTTTACAGGCTCTACAGCAAAGCCTTCCCTTATTGGTGCCGCGTGAATGATGACTTATTCACACAACAAAACATCGCATGCACAAGCTCTATCATTGGCAATACTACCACTGAAAATGTCTGCCATTGTTAATGTACGTGCATTCTACGGATTCAAAATGTGTCTATGATTTATTGCCTATCGCAAGCGGCATACTGTCAACAAAGACAATTAAGACAAGTATTTACAGCCTCACTACGCTTAAAATCTTTCTAACACCAAACGCTAGAATGAAATTGCCATCTAAGCTCAAACGACGATTGATGCAAAATTACTCAGTTTAAAATAGAAAAAACTGTAGTTGAATATCTTAAGATAGATCCTCAATACCGATCACTCATGAATTCTGTAAAACATGAACGATTATACTCTGAGTAAAAACTGTAAATCAGAAAACTGCTAGGGTTAAAATAACCTTAGTGTAGAAGATTGACCATTTTCCAAGCATCACTTATTTAAGTCACAACGAATACAGATAATACGCTTAATTATCACGCACTCTCAGCCCTCGAATAACATTGATTGGATAGTTACTTCTGTAACAAATATCAACGAATTGCGATGTACTGTAAGCTCTATAGGCCAGCTCAACAATCTCAGGACTTTGAATATGAAATGTTCTTCCTGTAATTTGTGACATTTCTGGCTCTTCTGTAGGCCTCGTTTCCAAAACAGAGAGAATATTTACCCCTTGCAAATTTTTATATGGAATGACAGAAATATTATTGATGATTTGTGATCGAACCATTGTTCCGCCGATATCTGAACAATCATCTGAAATAGTCCTCAAACGTGCAGAAGCTGGTCCAGTAAGACACAAAGCTAAAAATATTAAAATCAATTTTTTCATTATAGAATACCTCTTTTTCATTTTTGGTTGATCAAAAAAATAAATGCTCTATGGACAGGCAAATAACTATCCTGTTCACAACTATCTATCTCACTGCTTTAAAGGAGCTAAATCCCATAGAGACACAAATCGAGATGGTTAATCACCCATCGTTTTACTTTTATCCGCTTCTTCAGCGTCTTGTTTGTGTTTCACATCTTCAAGATCTTTGATAATCGTTTTCAATTGTTGTTCTAAAATATCCAAACGCTGTGTAAGTTGGAGAATATTTTGAGTCTGTATTTTATCAAAACATTGGAGATCTTGACGTGTTTGCTTCAACAGAGCATTCAAAGGAGCATGTCCCATTCTTCCGCTAGCATAAAGAACCACACGAATACATTCCGGATCATCAATATCAGCAATAGAAAATGGAAAAAGTGCCATTATATCCCCCTTTTTGATAAGCTAAACGCGTATTAAGGCATTTGCATCTCTTTTTTCGTTGTACGGCTCTTGCATTTCTCAGAAAACCTCAGAAAACCTCAGAAAACCTCAGAAAACCTCAGACAATCTCAGACAATCTCAGACAATCTCAGACAATCTCAGACAATCTCAGACAATCTCAGACAATCTCAGACAATCTCAGAC
>NZ_JBHINJ010000014.1:19587-33787 GCF_042194855.1 Bartonella sp. CL70QHWL
AATCATATGAAAAGCTTTTGAAAAAAATTTCCTCATCAAAAATTTTTACAAGGTATTTTTTTAGATTATATTCTGTTTTCCACCTAAAATGTTGATTTTATCACCTGAAACCAAAGAGAAATGCATGTCACCTTGCACGCTGTGTCAGCTTTCCCCAAAAGGACAAAGCCCACACCGGTCTTTAAATAATGGCAATCAATAAACAATGGTTTGTAAACAATCTGGCTTCTTATCTAACAGATTTGACTTGGCTTCCCCCTGCAAATGCATCCTTGTAATGTATCCCCTGTCCAGAGTTACTCTACAAAAAAACGCTGCTTTAGGAATACACACAGACGAAAAACACCCCATGCATAAAATTTTAACCGCATCTCAAACAATGGTATTTTACAACACAACGGGATAAACTATTGTCTTATAGATTTTCTCGTATCACTCTCATCCCGTTTCAAGAAGTTGCCTGATAAGCACAAAATGCCATCTCAGAGGGTTCAATGCCTCACCATGTACTACAACGCATCGCCAACCTGCTGCTCTTGCCAACAGTGCACCCATTTTGAAAACAAAGAGCCCTTTTTTCCTACACGCTTTGCCAAAAAAGAAAGCGCTCCATTTTGCCTTTTCTCGCTTTAAATAAACATATCCGTTGACCTCTTTCCACCACCTAAAAGGACGAAGATTTTAGCCCACATCGGTTTGTAAACAATCCAACTCTTCTGAAAGGATTCCGTCTGCTGCTCACTTATATGATTCACTTGCATAATACTTAACCAAGCAAATCCTTCTCTAAACAATTGCTAATGTATTAAATACTTTAAGCTATCTTACTGATATAACCACCTTCAATAATAGTGTTTTAATGACGGTGTTTTACGGTATAATAGGATAAATTTTACCCATGGGTTTTTTGTCATCGCACAGCAGCGCTTTAAACCCAGCACTTGAAATAATGGATCACGACACCACAAGAGAGAGGCATTTGGGATAAAATCTTTATTCCTCAGTAAAAAACGCCATGAATAAAGAAAGTTTTTTTGTTCTCCCTCTACCTTCAATAATCACTGTCTTGATCCTCTAAAGAACAATAGGCAAACTGACCTTTAGACATCCAACAAAGGCAGCACAAAAAATAAAGAGAGTTAAGTTTTTTCTAAAGCGCCTCAAAACTTTCTGCACAATATATTCAATAAGACTTTTTTTCATAACAAACATTTTAGCATTTTTATCTTTCTCTCACACAGCTTTCATTCTCAGGCTTTGACAGCATAAACCACCGCCATATTGACGGGGCGTGTTTCATCCCCCCCTGTTTTTTGCAACAAGACCTTATGTTCATGCTCTCCCGCAGCCTTCGTTAACCGATCTTTATTGTAAACTTGAGCCAGATTTTTATAATATTCACCGTGATTCATATCCCAAACTAGCTTGTCAAACATTGGATAACTATGCTGGTGGTTACCTGTTGAATCTGTTTTTCCCTCATGGGTATGGGATTGAAAAGACTCTTCTTGTCGGCTTCCCAAGCGACGTCCTTTATCAATTTCTTTTCCACTATCGAGCCCCCGTAAAAACATTCCACGCAAATCGGGAACATTGAATGTTGTTCTCCCGTCTCCTTTTCCCCATGTTTCTCCCAGAACAGCAAAGAGATTAGCATAGTTCCTTCGCGAATATTCTTTACCATCACACAGTAACCATCCAGAGGGTATTTTTTCTGTAGCAAAAGTCCCGATAAATCCAGAAGAAAAAGTTTCAGGCAAAGGAGGAAAGGGCGGAATTTCAGGAAGTTTTATAGTAGGATTGGTTAAAAACCAGCCATCAGCATTTTTTCCGGCAATATCACGCGTATAGACGATCTCATAAAGCCCCCCTTTTTGAATTTCCCCGCCCTTTAAAGGCATAATACCCTCTGGCGTTGCCATATAAGTTGGTCTTGGCGGCAATTGATTTAAAGAAATATTTGTTATTCCTCTGTTGACGCCTTGTGCTTTAAAGCGCACAACAATGCCATCCATATAAGTCTCAAAAAAAGACTTTGTTGCCAAACGAAGTGACGTTCTCTCATTTTTCACTTCGACAGTAAACTGTGTTTCAATCACGCCCCCATTATCCAACAAATATTCTTTGATGCGTTGCATCATAGCGCGAGCACTATCATTGACTGTGCTTGGCGGTTGCCCTTCTGCCCAGTTTATATTCTCGTCGACATAAGCATTTTCTGATGCAACAATTGACCAATCATAAATCGAGCTCATAGAAGATACTCTTTATTCAAAAAGGGAAAACGAGCAAAAAATGAAGAAAAGAAAGCCGCAATTTTATTTTTAGATGCCGGTATTTTCTCCATTTTCATTTTTTCCATTTTCAGGCCTATTTTGTCATAATCAACATGCAATAACTTTGTTTTCGCATTGACATAAACAGCTTCAGGGTTCACACGCAACACGTCTTGCGCCATAACGCCCTGATAACGTTGTGGATTTCCCTTATAATTAAAGGTATAAAGTGGATATCCCTTTTTCTGCCCCACCGGGATAATATTTTCTTTTGCTCTCACATCACAAAGCCCTAAAATTCCTCCGACCAATCCAAGTACTTGCTGCACATCACGCAATGGATCTTTTGTCACAGAAGGCATTGTCGTGGATTTTCCGGAAGTCGTTCCGTAATTTCCAGCAGCCTGTGTCCCTACCTGTAACAAGCTTTGCAATCGGTTCCAATCTTGATTATCTTTTTCTGACCATTTTTGGCGTTCAGCATCTAAGACATTTTGGCGGTTTATATCTTGAATCATGCCCCCTTTCAAAGCATTGCTTTGCACGTTACTCTGTCCTTGATAATAGCTATTTGCCGCATTAACTTGATCATTCTGAGAGCGATCAATCATCTGGTTTGCATTCATCATATTGTTAATATCTTGATTATATTGCTGTGCTGCAGCATTTGTTGCCAAGGCGCCTAACTCATCGGCCAGCACACCAGTATGAGCCCCAGAGCCATAACGTCCTGCTCCCGACATCGATTGATTAATTGCATCGGACGTTTTATTCAGAGCATTTTGCAATGCAGTATTAAATTTACTATTGCTTCCAATCCAGCTTCCCTTAGCCATACCGGAAAGATTTGTAGCGCTGTTGGTTGGTGCATTCAACCATTGCGTTACCGTTGGATTGTTATAGAGCCCTGCTGCTTGTTGTAAACCGGTCAGCGCATTTTTTGTCATATTGCTAAGACCAGCGACTCTGTCTCCCTGATAAACGTTTCCGCCAATTCCTTTATTATAAAGTCCAAGTGCATCAGCACTGGCTTGTTTAAGAATATCAGCCGCCCAAGCAGGTGGAGCATTTGTTTGTGTTGTTGTCTGCACTTGAGGTGTGGTTTTTCTACTCATGGGTTCAGAACCTTTCTATATTGAATAAGATTACGAGAATATCCGTGATGAGCGAGCTTTTTCGCCCATCCAGTTCTTCCAAACATGTGCATTTCTTCAGCATTAATTGTTCGCGCCCATTTTTCGACTTCATCAATCAATTTGACCAATTTCAGCCCTCCCTCTCCAGCAAGATCAGAGAGAACGACGCATTTTTTTCCCGTATGGGTTATTTCAACTTTGGTAATTGCAAAAGCACTAAATTGGATTTTATTTTTTAAGACCAGCCACAATTGTGCTTGTCCTGTAGCGATTTCTTCAGCAATTTTTTCCAGACAAACATCATCCGGAAAGCGCTGAACATATTTTTTCAATGCAGCATTGAGAGCCTCTTGATAGGGAGCTATTTTTTCCCATGGCCACTGCTCTGTCAGATGAGCAGAATATAAATCTTGACTCTCTTGTATCATAATTTTAGCTCTTTTAGCTTTGTCACTCATCTCCCCTCAAATAACATTCCGTCTACGCATTTCACGCATTCCATGCCCCCCGCACAATAAAAGAAAAAAAGCCCCATTATCCCTTTGTCACAACAAAGAGGGAACTTTTTTCTTTATAAAAATAAACCATGGTGCAGCCTATTTTCCTTTATCGCAGAAAAGCATGAAACATAACGCACCACCTTGTTCTTCATATTATAAAGACACAGCTTATCGCATTGTGCCTTTGTTTATAAAGGTTTGGGAAGCCTATGGGGCATTTGTTCTTTAATAATAGAGGATTGAGCCTATCGCATGGTATTACAAAAGGGCATGCCTATCGCATGCCGGCCCGCGTCAATTCCACATCAAATCCAGTGACATGAGTCCAATTCACCCCTTCAGGAATACGCAATTTAAAGCGATAAAACCGTGCCCTTGCACGACAGTGAATTTGTCCAGTATTATAAGAGGGCTGTTTTTCTGGCAACCAAACAGTTTCCTCTTCAAGAGATTGTCGAAAGCGCATTCCCACAGACAAATAAAACTTTCCACTATTGACTTGAGGCATAATATTTTTCACCCGTGTTATCATGCCATTTGTCTGCCCCATTTCTTGTGATGTCACGACACAAGCCATAGGACCCCCAGAAAACGAACCCAGTCTCCCCTGTTGATCAAATGCCCCCAGAATAGGCGATTCATTTTTCCAAGCTTTACTATCGAGAGAAAAGGACAAATCGTCAATATTCTTAGTCACAAAATCAAGACCTTCTAGGGTTGTTCCTGCTAAGAAAATAGGCAATATCATTTTGATATCGACGAGAGCTTTTGTCCATTTTTGCAATCCCCAATCATAAATGAGCAAGATACGTTTATGAAGGTTCTCATCAGAATCAACCATCCAATAAACACGATTATACACCCCATCGATAGCAGCAGACAGAGTGTACAGATTATCCTTCCTTGATTTTGCGGTCATCGTTCGATCGACTTTTTCGAACCCAATGGGTATAATCTGTCCCTCATTTGTTATTTGATAAAACCCGCCCTCATCGGCAAAGAATGCTAAATCGCCTCTACAAACAATTGATTCAGCATTTTTTGCGCCTCGTTTATCGTGGATTTTTTGGAAACTAAAAATAATCTTAGAGCCAGGAATAAAAGAACCAGCATAGATTGCAGAACGCATAAAGATAATTGGATTTGTTGTCTCCGTTGCCCCTTGGACGAATCCGCCATCAGGAAAATCTTGATAATCACAACTTTTTTTTCCCACGGTCCAAAATTCAGCATCATTTAATCCAGACCAATGAACCCGTCTTGGATACTCAGTTAATTTCATCAAACAAACGAAATCTCCCCAGATTCGAACAATCCCTGCCTGTGGTGGATTTCCTCCTAAATTTCTAAATGTTTTATCATGATTAATATCAATCACTTGTGGTTTATCATTGGCATTCACAGCAATGATAAAATCACCAAACAAAGCAAAAGACCACGGAGCATCAACATTAGCCAGATAAGATTTTCCTTTTTGGCTAATATCTTTCCAGTTCATTGTTGTATTATCAAGTAAGTAGATTTTATCTCTTGTCCCGACAATAATAGAAACCCCATTTTTTGTTTTAACCGCAAGAGTGCCTAAGATTGGCTCCGGACAAGGCTCTGATAAAGGTTCAAAACTTGGCATAGGGATATAGGAGCCATCCGCCGGGAGCACATTAACAAGTTCATCGGTAAAAATTCCATTGATATCCGCCACATCGGGTCGATAATCAGCGATTGGGAAAAAAGCCATCAAGACCCCCATAAAATCTTTGAAGAGCCCAGTGCCATTCAAAACACCAAGGCTTATTGATAAAAAACCACAAAAGCCCTTAAAACTCTAAAGGCATAAAATTCAACAAAATAAACAACCTTAGATTGTTTAAAGCACCAAAAAAAACGATACCATAAATAATGGCCACCCCAACGCCATCCACCAGCGCCAAACCAAAATCAACTGCTCGGCCCCCAATGACTGGGAAAAGAGCCCTAGAACTCTCCATAAAATCTTTGAAGAGCCCAGTATCATTCTAAAACACCAAGGCTTATTAATTGAAACCACAAAAGCCCTTAAAACTCTAAAGGCATAAAATTCAACAAAATAAACAACCTTAGATTGTTTAAAGCACCAAAAAAAACGATACCATAAATAATGGCCACCCCAACGCCATCCACCAGCCCTTCACCATCAACACCCAACGCGCAAATCCAGCCATAAGTGACAAACCAGCCACCAGTGCCAAACCAACCTTCAACACCAGCCATAAACGATTTGAAATGAACTTTTTAAAAACGCATTGGGCGAATCTTTGAAGAACCTTTTCGGCGCGATGTTTCAATGCGCAAAGCTTGAAGCTGTTCTTGAAAATCTCTGAAAGAAACGGCGGCATATTCAGGATCTTTAAGGATATTTTTATAAAGTTCATATTTTGCCCGTGCTTTAATAAGATCAAAAGCATAAATCAACCAAGGGTTATCATCCTCTTGCAGCTGTTCATCAGCAAAATGAACAGGAGCATAAGAAAGCTGTACAGTTTCCACATGTTCTGGTGTTGGAAAGAGTCCTATTTTTTGATCAAGGCACGTATAAAAGAATGGCGTTCCTAGCGCAGGATGCATACCATATTGTTGATGCAACACTTCCAAGGGCTTAAAGAACAACTTTGTTGGTGTTGCATTCTTTGTTGCTAAAAAGACGCTCTTCAAACTCTTTTCTGATTCAATAAAAACCCCCTCTTCTTGCCCATACCATGTTTTACCACTTTGTGTTTTAAACGTCCTTTCTCTTTTTTCATTAAAGAAAAAGGGTTCGCGTTCACACAAACGCAAAGCCGTAAAAATTGAATCTTGAATTTGCAGAGAATATTCCGCTGTTGTATCGTCAATTTCATCTTGAATAAGCGCAACCATATAAGCAAAAGTTTTAGAATGGTCTGAATGTGTAAGGTTTAGATTTTTGGGATCAGTGGATAAAGTGGTCATAAGCCTGTCCTTGTTTCTGGAAGCATTTTAAATTTTCCCCCAACAGATCCCTCTTGTTGGGGGAAGTTAGCAAACATTCGCTTTAAGCGGGTGCTCCATAAGTTGGGATGACGATAGTGCCAAAATCCTGAGCCCCTTGCGTACTTCCTGGCAAGGTAAAGCAAGTTTTTTTCATACCAATAATGGTTTTTGCCGCAACCCCGAATTCTCTTTCATAGTCGAAGAGTTCTTCCACCAATTTATAGCGTGTCGCCCCTCGATCTTTACCAAAAGCAATTACAGCACTCTGCGCACCAAGCAGAACAGCACGACGCACATTTGGTACAGCTTTATTTGCCGCCCCAGATTCGACCCCTTCGGTAATATGTTCAGCTTCGCGCAAAACCACACCATTATACATGCCCAAAGATCCATCATAGAGCGGATTTTTGATACGACTTCCACTATAGATTGCCTTAGTAATGTCGAGCCATTGCCCCGCATCTGTATTGGTTCGCAATTGCGTCACTTGGGTTGGATGTAGATAAAGCACATAGACATTTTCCCCATCGATCCGCACGGGTCTAATTTTAGGATTTGCCAATTTAGCCCGTTCGACAGCTTTATCAATCAAGCTGAGATCAAAAAAATCGCCTTCTTGTAAGTCCTCATCTTTTGCTTTATCGTTAGGACGTACCACGCGTTTATTGGTTGGTGCCGTTGGCGCATTAAACCCATAATGAACAGGTTTAAGGGTAATCGTGCGTCCTTCAAAGTTAATTGTTTTTGCGGTATAACCACACACTTGAATGAAGAACATCATACTCAGACGATCTGCATACCAATCAACCAAACCATTTTTTGCCTCGGTGCGCAAATCATGGAGAATTCGTTGTTGATCAATCGTTCCCTCATTTTTGACACGCACAGCATGAACGAGTTCATTAATTGCCAAGCGATCATTGAGAAACTGTAAAGCTTCTTCATTGCCTTCCAATGTCTGCCCTTCACTCACCCCATCGCCTAGCAACTGCACACGCAAATTAAAGCTAATAGCATCCCCACTTGCTTTCGTGGTTTCATCTTTTAATTGTACGATACTGTTTGAATCATTTCCAATCAACGGTGCAATCGGAAGTGCTTTTGAGACTTCTTGGTTTAGTAATTTAGACCATGTGCGCACTGCCATTGGGTCATTAAGTCCGATATAAGTTACAGTCATTTTGTCCTCTAAAAGTTTTATTGACATAAAAAACCCGGCAAAGCGCCGGTTGTTAAAACACCACATTTCATTTCAAATGGTGAATAGGTTGTTTGTGAGTTTTATCTAATTTCTGTTAGCGTCTGCCTCCCCCTTATAAGAGCTCTCCTCACCACATCCGTGCTGTGAGAAATCCCCCCGCATTCTCCTGCGCTAAAAGCCTCTTAACGTTCCCGCAAAAAACACTCCCCCGCATTCTCCTGCGCTAAAAGCCTCTTAACGTTCCCGAAAAAAACACTCCCCCGCATTCTCCTGCGCCAAAAGCCTCTTAACGTTCCCGAAAAAAACACTCCCCCGCATTCTCCTGCGCTAAAAGCCTCTTAACGTTCCCGCAAAAAACACTCCCCCGCATTCTCCTGCGCTAAAAGCCTCTTAACATTCCCGCAAAAAACACTCCCCCGCATTCTTCTGCGCCAAAAGCCTCTTAACGTTCCCGAAAAAAACACCTGCCACATTCTTGTTTTTAAAATTCTCTTCCCCCCATTAAACGATTAAAAGCGGCTTTATTTTTAGGATCAGAAACCCAAGCGCTAAACTCTGCTTCTGACATTTTATCAAGCATATCCAAAGAAATCGGCCCATTTGGCGTCAAGCCGTTATAAGCAGCAAGAGTACGTGCAGAATTGTGTCTTTCCTGTAAATTTTCACCCATGTTATTGGGAACATTTGTGTAGCCAATTTTTTGTGCAATAGAGTAAATCACTTCAGCCGGATTTTGATTTTTTTGCGCACAATCGCGCAAGATCTGCTTCAATTCATCACCAATCAACGCATCAATATTTTTGGGATCTGCCATCTCAGGATAGAGCAAAGCACAAGCTGCCAATTGTTTAGCCCGTGTTTCATAAATAAAATCAGCTGCTTGATCAAAATCATGATGCTTTTGTTTAACACTGGCAACAGACTGCTGAAAAAACGCATGCAACTGTTCTGCTTCGCGAGCAAGAGAAGGTTGTTGTTTTTCATGTACAAGCCCTTGTTTTTGGAGTGTTTTTCCCAACCATTGCATATAGCCCATAAAGTCTTTTTGCGGATCTGGCGCAGCATCTTCGCCCCCTTGAACCTCTTTTCCAGCTTTTTGCGAAGAGTCCTGTTGTTGAAGCATTTGCCCTTGAAAATTATCTTCAAGAGTTTTTTCTTCTCTTCCAATTTCACCATTTTCTCCCTCTTGTGTTGAGACCAGAAAATCTTGTTTCAATTGGTTTTGTTCTGCCGGCGTTAAGTGTTCTTGATCCATGACATTAGCCTTCTCTTTTTTTTAACAATAAAATAAAATTTTTCAGATAAAACAGCCCCATAAGCACTTATCCCCTCAATGCTCTCTCATCATTTAGCACCAGCATTCCCCACCATGTTCACCCCACATGACGGCAAGCCTCCCTCTCCACCCTACTTTTCCCAACAGTCCTGCCCTATAAAACAGGTCTTTTAAGAAAAGGGAGCCCATGCACTACGAAAATCGATAAGCCCATTCTGCGCCCACCATTCCCCACCATGTTCACCCCACATGACAGCAAAACTCCCTCTCCACCCTACTTTTCCCAACAACACTGCCCTACAAAACAGGTCTTTTAAGAAAAGGGAGCCCATGCACTACGAAAATCGATAAGCAATTTATGATATATGGCGTTTATCAGAAGTCACGCATGACAAAGCACCCTATTGTTGAGCCTTTGCTGTCTGCAACATCTGCATTATCTGCTCTGTCCCCACATTATCCCCCATCTGCGCTGAGGCATTTTGCTCTTCTTGAAAAGAGTTTTGCGCCTTTATCGCAATTTTATGAATAAGTGAAGCCGGTAAAGGCGAATAGCGTAAGAGATCGAGCATAATCTCAGGCGTTGTAAAATTTTGCATCAAAGGCAGCAATTGCATGATCAGTGCAAAAGTACGCTCTTTTTCATTAAGACTTGTTGGTGCATCATCCACGACAATATCATATTCCAAACTTGTCACCATTTCGCGTGTCAGCGGCACATACTGGGCATTTTCATCACCAGCAATACGCACCAACCGCCCATCGGACAGATAATTTTGAATAAGATAGAGAATAATTTTTCCCTGTCGTTGCCGATATCGACGCAACCCATCAAAAAAGGAAGCCAAAAGATTAAGTGACGATTGTCGCCGTTGTTGCTCAAGAATGCCAGGCTGATTGACAGCTCGCGTTCCAATAAATTCAGAAGACAACCCCGTCACCTGTTCGAGTGCGCTCTTTGCTTCATTAAACAATTGGAAAAAACCTTGCGGAAATTGTGCCATGGGTTTAGGCTGGATTCTTCCCCCAGACACCGCCCCACTTTTCAACCAAGTAATACTATCGGCTCTAGCCCAACTCTCGAGGGCTTGTCGATCATCATCAAAAGCATCGCGCTCTGCCATAATTCCGCCTTTTGATTGGCTATTGAGCAAATGCATCACTTGACTAAAATATTTGTTTGCCCACCGTTGCGGATCTTTTGTAGGGCGCACAATTCCATAAAATTGCCGGCTTAACTTATCAAAAGTACCGGTAATACACTCCCATCCCAATTGATTGGGTGGAACCAAAGGCTTATCAGGCGCTTCAAGCAGCTTTCTACCTAAAAATGCCCGTTTGACAATTTTTCTGTTCAACCTTGTTGCTTGAACATGAGGAAAGGTTTTGCTTAAATTTTGGAAATCCTGCTCTGAATAATCGACAAACTTTCCACTTAGAGGCTCGAGAACTTTATAAACCACCTCGCGTTCAAACCAGCGACATTCTACCAATGTCACCATTTTAGGACGTTGATAACCACTCCCCTCTTCTCCTTGATACCCCCTCTCGGACTGATAACTTTGTGTCATCCCATCGCTGGTTGAATGTAAAAAACTCTGATGTTTAACCCAATCAGCATTAAGGTCACTCCAATGAACATGGGGAAACATTTCCTGCGCCACAGCAAGGGGTTTTTCATCAATATACCATAAGCGTTGTGCATCAATGAGATTAGGCTTGACAGCACTTGCATCCCACACCATTTTCATCGGGTCTAAACGTGCAATGATTGGTTTTCCTTGCGGATCTTGTTCATAATCAAGGCGTGTATCTGTCCAGCCCATTCCGCAAATAATTGCATCTTGAAAGGCATCGGAATCTTCGTATTCCCCATCAGCTTCATCACGAAACCACTCAGCCGCCCCTGTCAAAATCTGGTTTGCAAAGGCAGCTCCTTCTTGTCGTGGAATAAATTGCACTTGCCTTTTATTATTGCGCTCAGCCCCAATCACGGCATTAATTAAAGGCGCAATACGGTTAAAAGTCATAACCGGTCTGTTTTGTTCGTGCAAGACAGCCAAGTCTTGCTCATTCCATTGCCGTCCATTATAAAAATCGTAATCTTCTTGGGCATTTTTTCGCCATTTTTCGACATGATCAATATCATCCTGATACCAACCCACGAGTTTTTTAAAGAGAGCTTGATTTTCAAGCGTTTCGATTTGATTAAAAGAAGAATCTGTAGAACTATTCATTAAAAAGCCATCCATGAAGTTTGAGAATGGTGAAACGAGCGATAAGGTTTTTTTCGCGCTCTAGCATTTGGCTGTTCATAAGCCACACACATCAGTCCAAAGGCATCGGCCCCATGGCTTGCCCAATCATGTTCAGCGCCTAGTCCGATATTGCGCTGTTCGTCGCGCTTTTCATGATACCAAGCAAGCGCTTTTCTGCCCGCACATGTCGTTTCACGATTAAACCATAGTGCAGGAAACAACCGCCTTACGGCTTCGATACGCATTTTCACAGCGCCTGTTCCTTGGTTAGGAATTATTTTGGTTTGAAAACCGGCTTGTTGAAGGGCACTTTCAAAACTCACATTATAGACACGATCTTTTGTTGCGCCATCATGAGGCAAAACCATAAGAGCCTTTTCATATCCCCTTTGAAAGACCCACCCCACATGTTCTGAGAGAGGTTGACCTTGGGCTTCATAATAATCGAGCACTCGGATTTCCCGTCCAACAAACTGCGCGACCCACAATGCGGTAGCATCAGCCTTTGCGCCTGTTCCCCCGATATCCCAAAAGATTCTCACCTGCATCAAAGGATCACGTGGAACAGTGGTAATCCGCCCTTCCATTTCGGCTTCGAGAAGACATTTCTGATAATAAGCCCCTTGGACAGCTTGGAGATATTCGCCTTCCCAAATATGGTTATACTGCTCTGGTCTTTGCTGCAAATCGTCCATTCGATCACGATTGAGTTTTTCAGGAAATTGCGGATTATCACGCCAATTGATTTCCACCCCTTTGATATGAGGATTATCGACATTTCGGAAACGTTTTTCCACGGCTGCATTTTCATGGCACGGGTTCCATGTGACCCATAATTCTGCATTCCAATCTTTTCCTTCTTCGCGCAAAGTTGGAATAAGTGTTTGCCAAGCAGTCTCAGTCACGGGCTCTGCTTCATCGACCCAACAAAGGAAAACGCGCCCCATTGATTTAATACTTGCGATATTGCGATCAAGCCCAGCAAACACATAGACAATCCGTCCATCTTTTGACTTAATATATTTATCACCGATTTCATAATAGTCTTGTAAAAAAGGATAAGCTTCGATAGCGCGTTTAATTTCTTCCAAAGAACTTTCATTAAGAGAATTTTGAAATTGCCGTGCACAAAGAATAATCCCGCGTTCTCCAGCCATTCCATGGCGATATCCCACAACAGCCGACATCAAAGCAAAAGAACGTGTTTTTCCAGAACCGCGTCCTCCCCAAGCGGCTCGCACATCGGCATTTCCAGTAAAGACAGGAATAAGCTTTGGAATAAGAGCCACTTGAGCCGTATTCTGCTCAATTTTTTGAGAAATTTTCTGAACAGTTGTCATTATAAATTTTCATATTTTAGCAATAATTGCGCTTCACTCTTTTGCTTATCCCAAGTTTAATTATCCCAGAGCAATTGAACGAAAAGAGCAATTGAACGAAAAACGCCCTTCTCAAAAGCAGCGCTTTACCTTCCTTCATCCTAATATTCAATAAATTTCACTTTTTTGCATGAGATCCCCTTGACCACACCTATGCGCCCCAAAGTCCCTATCCCCCCCAAAGATCATTATCTCCAAGGGGTCCCTATTTTCCCCCATCACCGCCCCTCAAACACCGCGCCTGTCATCCCCCAACCACAAGCACGGTATCCCCCACCCAAATCATAGCCTCAGCACATAGCTCTCGGGCATATCCAAAGCCCAATATCCTCCAATATCATGCCCTCTCAAGCATCACCAATCCTCACACTTGTCTATCCCCCAAGATACCCCCACCAAAACACATGTATCCCGCAAGCATAACACTTCTCTCAAGTTTCATGCCCTCACCTATCAAAACACTGTTCCATATCCACCACACAAATACCCTGCACCAAATCCCCTCCAGCACACGGGCCCTTACGGCATCATTCACCAAATCCCCTCCAGCACACGGGCCCTTACGGCATCATTCACCAAAGCCCCTTCCAGTATCACGAGCGCCCACAAGCACGATAGCCTCCGCTTCAATTCCCTCAAGATAGGCAATCACCAAAGCAGCCTCCTTCCAAGACATCACCCCACATCACCCACCTCAGCCTAACATTTTTCAATATCACAAGCCTCCGTTATCGAGGTATCACACTTCTCCGGTTCGCTATTTTTTGCATTCACTGGTACAATCTCAATACGCAAAACTGTTTTTGATATCTCCACACCTTCAATAACGAGAAAAGACCAAACCTTCACAAAAATCCAAAACAGTAGATAACATCACGCCCCCTAAGCATTGTACCTCTCGAGTATCACCTCTTCAGCACACGCCCCTCTGTCATCGCCCATAAAATCCGGTGTCTCCACGTAGGAAGCCCAAATATCTCCCACCAAAATATTCTGCTCTCCAGTAAATGCCCAAACATCACAGCGCCTTCTTCAAGCCTCAGTTATCGAAGTATCACACTTCTCCGGTTCACTATTTTTTGCATTCACTGGTACAATCTCAATACGCGAAACTGTTTTTGATATCTCCACACCTTCAATAACGAGAAAAGACCAAACCTTCACAAAAATCCAAAACAGTAGATAA
>NZ_JBHINJ010000014.1:33887-39904 GCF_042194855.1 Bartonella sp. CL70QHWL
GTTATCGAAGTATCACACTTCTCCGGTTCACTATTTTTTGCATTCACTGGTACAATCTCAATACGCGAAACTGTTTTAACCTGCCCTTCTCCAGCCCCCTGAAGAGGCAACACTTTTGCCAGCAGCGAAAAAAACGGTACGGGATTATTGAGAGCATGATACTGAAGATAAGACACCAGCCCATCTTCACCATAGTGATATCCAGCCTGCTCCGCCGCTGTCAAAAGAGCTTCATTAAATCGCTTTGTTGTTTTATTTAAAGCCCCTTTTTTCCGCCCTCTTCGACGTAAGGGAAGACAATGTTCATCTACCATCATCATGTTCCTTCCAACTAAAGAGAAACCAAAACCTCAAACACAAAAAATGACATAAAAATCAGCAACAAAATTTGCCAAGCATTCAACAATTAAAAAATGGGACACACCCAAAAAGATAAGAGCCCACATAAAGCCCAAATCCTCCGCATAATTTTACAGATTCACATTTTTACGCTTTTACATCATTACAGAACGCAGCCAAATGAAACGCTCAAATCACTACCCCGCACCGTTCTGTAAACACGGGTCTGTCAACAAGCTGATTTCTCGTCTATCAGATTTCCCTGCTGATTATTTCATATGGCTATCCCACACTTCAAAGAATGGTGTTTCATCAAACACGCCAGATAAGCTCTGATCTACAATTCGACTTCAAAAAGCAAATTTTCCTCTGCTGAATAAAGCTTCCACCCCGCACTGGTTTTAAACTATCATCCAACCTCTTACCCAATAAATTCCCCTACTAACATCAGATTACCACCCCCAAACATCCCTATTTTACAGTATAACAGACTAAAAAATATTTTAATTTTCTTGCCAATCTTCTGAAACTACTTTATTGATAGTTCTGTGTTTTTGATCGTCCACGCAACGGTCAAATAGGGATTTGAAAGCCCGAACGCTCAGTACATAAATTTATCCCGCTTTGCGGATATCCCGGAATTCCGGGAGCTTTTGCTATGTCCAAGTGCTTGTCAGCACTAAAAGCAAAAGGCTGGCTGAGCTCAGTGCTTTCAAACTCCCGGAATACTCATGCGAGGGCGCTCGCAACCGGAGGGGAGCTTGAAGTGCAAACTAAAAATTCACATTTTAATGACATTTCAATAGGTAAAAGAATCCGTTATAGACGACTTTCAATGGGACTTTCTCAAAAGGAGTTAGGAAGCTATTTAGGTGTCAGTTTTCAACAAATCCAAAAATATGAAAAAGGTTTAAATCGTGTAAGCGCGGGGTGTTTGCTTGAAATTGCTAAAAAACGAGAGGTTCCTATGAACTTTTTTTATGCGGACCTTTTAACAGCAGATATTCCCACAAAAGAACATGCCTTACACCACGATCAAGACACATACAGCGAAAAAGAACACGCACTTTTGAAAAACTTTAGAGAGCTCCAGCCGAAAAAACAAAAAGCAATCTTGTGGTTGATTTCTGATTAGGCAAAAGCGCATCAATCGACATCCGTTGCCAATATTCCCCTCTGCCTAAAGCCTTGCCGCCTGATACCACCACATCTCAAAAAACGGTTTAGGCACCGGTTTACGACATCATAGGATAACAAACTTCAAAATAGGATAAAAACACCAAAACCTTGGAAAAAAATCCCCACCCCTCTCACAGAATCTTATCAAAAGATCTCTTCTGATTTAAACGCACAATTCCGATTGTATCATTATGATACCTTTTTACATTTACCTTGTCAAGTTTTTATATTTTTCTTTTGATATTTTTGTGTTTTTCTTTAAGGGAGCCACATCCCTCAAAACACTTTTCCTGCAAAATGCCCCTCATACAAAACACAATGTCTAAAACAACAAGAGCTAAAATAGGATTTTTCCTAAATAGGTATCCCTCTAAATGGGCTTCCCTCTAAATGGGCTTCCCTCTAAATGGGCTTCCCTCTAAATGGGCTTCCCTCTAAATAGGCTTCCCCTCTAAATAGAATTCCCCCTCTAATAGGATTTCCCTTCTAAATAGGATTTCCCCTCTAAATAGGATTTCCCCTCTAAATAGGATTTCCCCTCTAAATAGGATTTCCCCTCTAAATAGGATTTCATTGTATTGCTCATTCCACCCGCTTACTAAAAAAACACCTCTCAATGCTTCTCACACCCATTTCACGGATATCCCCCATACAAATATAGATGCAACTATAATTGTTAAGCTCCGCATAGAATATAAACGCCCACCACGATTTTTCTCTCTTCACATCTCTTTACACATCAGCTCTGCAATCTGTTCACAGCCATTCCCCACACACTCTTCTCCAGAAAACGCACTTCAACAGCACTCTTCATCCCAACTTTCTCCTCCATTCACGAAGACACTTCCCCCAATCCTTCTCACCACTCCATACAATAACAATATATTGATTTATAATGATAATTTAGCATTATTTATATTGATTGAGAGTTCCGAATATCGTAAGATTCTCTCATTTCAAATCCCTCCCATGTTGAATCAATCAAAATCATTCGCTTCCACGTTAAAAGCGAGGAGAGCCCGTGTAAAACTATTAAGAAAGGAGTAAAATGGCTCTTATGAACCTTTCCAAGAGCTGTCACAACATTAGGGGCTAGCAAATATAATGATAATACCCAGCTTGCTTCTTCATAAGTGTAAAGATAGGGGTGCTCAATGGATTTATCATTATACCATGACAAAAAACACGCACAATATATAAATCCATAAATCCTCCGCTTCATTTTACAGATTCACATTTTTACGCTTTTACATCTTCACAGAACGCAGCCAAAGGAACCCCCCAAACCACCACGCGACAATTTGATAAAAACAAAACACCTTTCCAACAATCTCAAACAACAGATTTCTGTAAAGAGTTCATATGAATTTGATTGTTTAGATCTGACTATTAGATTGGCATATAGAGCCGTAGAACAGAAAGTAATTTTCTATAAGACAGAAACGATAAAAGCGCTATATAATTGAGACAGAACATGAAGGATTGCAAACAGATAAAACGACATCTTTCTTCGTTACAACACTGCAATTGTAAACGAGACGACGAATAATTGTCGTCTGAATATGCAATTTTCATATCTGCAAATTTTTATTGATTAATTTAATCCCAACACTTCCCCTGAAACACATTTCTTCATTATCTACTTTTTTGAGACAAACCGGCAAAGGGGTTTCATCTATTATAAGTACGGAAATAATAACGCGTTACTCCAACCTCATCATAAGAAACCATAGACAGAATACCTGTTTTTATTGGCGTTATTTGATAAGTCAAAATTACACCATTTTGCTGTTTGTTTGGTTGATCTGTATAGATCACGTTATATCCATTCCGTCGCAAGAGATTAATAAATACAGGAGTAAAGTTGTCTTCTGTTTTATTTTTTTTCACAATAAGTGTTGTTGTAGCGGGCGGTAAAGGTTTTTTAAGATTACGAACAAAATCGTTAGCAATTAATTTTATATCATCTTGCGTAATATTTGGACTAACATAACTTGATGAATAATTATTGATAGATGCACAACCAGCCACCAAGACAAGAGGCAACGGAAATAAATATTTTGACATCTTAACTCCCCTATTAATTGTATTCTCTTCTGAGAAGCTCCTACACCAGAAATAAGAGCATCCTTTCAAAGAATAGCCTTAACAACATACTGCTTTACTATCAAGCATTAGTTAATCACTTTCTCGCTTGTTTAAAAAAACGACCACCATCTCTCATAGTACTCAAAGCTTATGTTTAAGACACAAAATATATATGTTAAAAGTACGAAAAAACACATGTAAAGCATATAGTATATGTATACTTACTTTCATGGTGTGTTGCATTACATAAACCAACGCACAGCACCCTTCATTTCCCCTCCATTCACGAAGACACTTCCCCCCAATCCTTCTCACCCCTCCATATCATGACAAAAAACACGCACAATATATGAACCCATAAATCCTCCACTTCACTTTTACAGATTCACATTTTTACGCTTCTCCACATTTACAGAACAAAGCCAAGGAAAGGTTCACCACCCCGTACCACTCTATAAACAACGGTCTGTAAAGAATTCAAATGCTTGCCTAGCAAGTTTCCACCACTGACCACTCATTCGTTTCAGATCACCCCCTTCAAAGAGCTGTGTTTTTACCTCATGAATAAGATAATGAGCAAAACCGTCTTTAAAAAAAAAGAAACGGCATGGAGATATCAAATATATCAATGGTCGTCATCGACTGTCGTGTTAAGAGGTGTTAACTCTTTATTTTTCTTAATTTTTACAACGCCAATAATTCCCGTGGAAATAATTAATGCGGACATCGCTAAAAAAGAGCTTAACAATCCCACGAGAGCCAAAAGTCCAGCAATAAAGCCAGACATTGCTTCCGCAGAGTTTGCTAAAGTTGAAAAGGTTCCAAAACTCTTACCAAAATCTTCACGACGAGAATATAATTGAATAGCTGAGACTAAACCAATATCCACAAAGGCACCAATAAATCCTAAAACAAATGCTAACACGAGAAGGAATTTTAAATAAATTTCTGCAGCTAAGGGCATAACAAACAGAATAACCCCATAAAGAAGCCAAAATATCATGAGCTTCAACGAAGTAATATTTAATATAATTTTACTATATAACAAACCACCAACAATAGTTCCAACAGCCATGAGAGAAAAAATATAACTCACAAAGCTTTCCTCTCCCCCCACAAAAAGAACAAAAGCTGGAATTAAAAATCTTAAAATTGCACCCGTAAAGAGAATAGCAAACGACGAGCTAACGAGCGTAATAAATAAATTATTATTTTCTGTAGAAATATATTTAAGATATGAAGCTGTTTCTCGATAAATTTTTATAAAATTGAATGATTTATTCTCGCTTGAATTTAAATTCATGAGATTAAATAACATGATAATAGATATAAAATAGGTAAAAAAATCAAAAATGAGTACTGCCGATTTATTTGCTAAAAAAAGCAGTATGGAACAAACCAAAGGGCCAATGACGGCTGCCGTTTCCATGATAATTTGAGCAATGCTATTGGCCTTTGTAAGATCTTTTATTGAAAACATTCTGGGAATAGCAGCTTGAAAACTTGGTTGGAAAATACTTCTTCCGATCGTTGTACATATTGCTGCAAAAATAAGAACAATGATATGTGCCGTACCTGTTATAGTGGTTATAAAAACAAACAATGAAGCTAATAATCTAACAACTTCACTTAAGATCATATTTTTCTTCAAAGAAAAATTATCCGCTAACCAACCTCCTATAGGGCCAAAAAAGAGAAAAGGGATAAATCGAAAAAAATACACAAGACCTGTAAAAAAGGTGTTATCTGTTAATTCTAAGACCAGTAAAATAAAAACAACTTCATAAGCATAATCACCAACTTTGGAAATAAAGAGAGAACAAAAAAGAGCTAATGGACTCTTTTTTAAAAACAAATTCATATCAACCATCCGATATTAAACTTTTCTACACTTAAAGTTACACTTCCTTCGATACAATTGGTGATATGAACTTCAGAAGAGTCTTTTATTCTAATAAATCGCTTAATAAGTTAAGTGAAAATTTTTAAAGAAATACTCCTCTTGATATAAGCATTTACTCTAATATCAAGTAATATATTAATTTTTCTTGCTTATTTGCTTTAAAAAAAGAAAGAATGTAAAAATTATGAGATCAAAATCTGCTATATTAGTACACTGACTTCCAGCCCACGTCTCAAAGAATGAAAATTCCCAACCAGCACTAATCTACAATCCCACGTCAAAAAGCAGCTTTCCCCACAAAATAAAGCTTACACCCACCCACTCCTCAAACGACAGCACTTCGTCAGGCTCGACAAATCAAGCCCTATCTCCTCGCCATCCTTCACGCATCTCTTTGCAACACCCGCCTTATCCATACTCTCCTCTTATCCATGCGCACTCTCTTCATCCTCCATTCCCCCTTTTTCTCTCCCATCACACACTTAACAACTGAACACCCCTCTTCCTC
>NZ_JBHINJ010000014.1:40004-50979 GCF_042194855.1 Bartonella sp. CL70QHWL
ATGCGCACTCTCTTCATCCTCCATTCCCCCTTTTTCTCTCCCATCACACACTTAACAACTGAACACCCCTCTTCCTCTAAACGTCTCCCTCCATTCACGAAGACACTTCCCCCCAATCCTCGCACCACATTCCACGCCCCCAAAAGCCCAAAGTGACCAAAAACACGCACAATATATAAATCCACAAATATATAAATCCATAAGTCCTCCGTTTCACTTTTACGGATATACGTTTTTACGTTTTTACATCTTTACAGAACGAAACCAACGAAAGGTTTACCACCCCGCACCGCTCTATAAACAATAGTCTATAAACGAACCCAGCTTTTTGCCTAGTACCCTTACAGTCTTCAGACACCCCCCCTCAAACGACAACACTTCATCAGGCTCAACAAATCAAGCCCTGCCCTCAAATATTCTAGCTCTTCACTCCCCCTAAAAGAGCAGTGTTTTACAGCATAATAGAATAGAAAATTCTTGATTGTTCTTGCCAATCTTCTGAAATTACTTTATCACTTAAAGTGTAATTTTGGTCGTATACGCGACGATCAATAGAGAACTGAAAGCCCGAAACCTCGATACATAAGAATGAACCCACTTTTGTGGGGGTCCCGGGATTCTGGGAGATTTTGCTATGTCTAGGTGCGATGAGCACTAAAAGCAAAATGCTGATTCGAGGTCAGTTCTTTCAGGCTCCCAGAATACCAATGCGAGGGCGCTCGCCCCCAGCGGGGGGCTTGAAGTGCCAACCAAAAATCCATATTTTGCACTTTTTTAAAAAGTACCCAATCTTATAGTCTTTGATATTATTTTAATTTTTCTTGCCAATTTTCTGAAATTGCCTTATGAATTGGCCTGTGTTTTTGATCGTATACGCAGCGGTCAAATAGGGAGCTAAAAGCCCGAAAACTCGTACATGAATTTGTCCCGCTTTGCGGATATCCCGGAATTCCGGGAGTTTTTGCTATGTCCAGGTGCTTCCCAGCACTAAAAGCAAAAAAACTGATTCGAGTTCAGTACTTTTAGACTCCCGGAATACCAATGCGAGGGCGCTCGCAACCGGAGGGGGGGCTTGAAGTGCCAACTAAAAATCCACATTTTATCGACATTCTGATAGGCAAAAGAATCCGTCACAGACGCATTGCAATGGGAGTTTCCCAAAAAGAATTAGGATGCCATTTAAGCGTCAGTTTCCAACAAATCCAAAAATACGAAAAAGGCTTAAACCGTGTAAGTGCCAAATGTTTACTGGAAATCGCCCAAAAACTAGAGGTTCCCGTAAACTTTTTTTATGCAGACATTGCCACAAAAGAAGATCTTCCCACAAAAGAAACTCTCTTACACCACAATCAAGAAACCTATAGCGAAAAAGAACACACCCTTTTGAAAAACTTTAGAGAACTTCAGCCGAAAAAACAAAAAGCAATCTTGTGGTTGATTTCTGATTAAGCAACAGCGCAACGATCAACATCATTCCATTCATATCCCCCCCTTAAGTCAAATTCAAACCAGCTTCCCCTCAAACAACAGCACTTCATCAGGCTCAATAACTCAAACCCTGCCCTCAAATATTCTAGCACACCACACCCCTTCAAAGAGCAATGTTTTACGGCAGACTAGGATAATCAGCTGCATTTTTGTTGTCACTTATAATTTTCCAATGACTTTTGAATGCCTCAATTAGTCTTTTTATAGCACTTTCACTCTTTTTAAAGCTTCTTTCTCTGCTTCTTCTTTTAACTTCATGTCATTGGCGCCTTCATACCTTTTTATTGTTTTTTCAATCTGATCATCAGTCCCTGCTTTAAAAACAATCATTGTTTCAAACGGACGAAATAATGACCATTGCGAAATATGAAAAAAGATATTCGTGCGCAAATTGTTTGGATCAAACTTGCTATACCTTTTTATTTTTAAGTCATCGATAGATATCGCTTTTTTTGACATAGCAAGACCAATAACATCGCTATTTTTCTCACCAAAATCTTTCACTTTTAAAAGGTTATTTTTAGCGTCACAAACTGTCGATATATTCATGACTTCGTTAAGAACTTGATCATTTATATCAAATTGAGCACCTATGCCAAAAATGAATACAAGATCACGCAAAGAAAAAGCTTTTTGAAAAGAACAAGCATTGTACAAACGTGAGGGAACCCCAAGACATCTGACTGCTCGTCGAATGATTTTTATAGCGAGCTCATATGATTTTTCATCTAAACGAAGATCACGAATGTCTGGAATGTAGATTTCTTGTGTTTCTTGTAACGGTGCAACTTCACTGTTTACTGCACAATCAATAAGCTTTTCTAACCAATTGTAACTCTCAACATTATCCTGCTCTCGGACAGACGATCTGATCTCTTCTAAAAGATTGTCCAGCCCACACTCTTCTCTAAAAGCACGCTCTCTTCGGTCACACGTCATCGTAAATGTATGGGTATTTTCTCGTTTGTCCGGTATAGATGATGCGTCAATTTCTGGATCATTCACTTTAAATGGATCAACGCTTTCTCCACTTTTAACAGATATCGAATGCTCACCTCTAATAGTATCAAAAACTCTCGCCCCTTGCTCCTCCCTAAAAAAAATGTCTTGTTCAAGAAACATCTTTAATGGATTGGAATCATCCGGTGTTAACGATATACGCTGTATTAAAGAGTCCAAAATTTCCTGTTGAAGCTTATCATCACTTATTAACGAATCTTTCCTATCCTCGTAGAAATCCTTTAAGCCTTCTGGAATACGCCGATTGTAACTCTTAACTTCCTTTGCAAACCAGCTGTTAATTAATTCCTTGTTTGTGGCTAATTTCATGAGATTACACCCCCGCTTAAATTTCAAATGACCCTTTTTATCAATAAACTCCAATACAGTTCTTATTAAAGTTCTTGAAAAAAGTTCATTATCTGTTTCTTTTACTTAATATTTACCATATTATAGTTTATTGGTAAATAAGTAAAGTAAAATAAAGTAAGATATAGATGATATTTTTAATATACACCTCCACTTAAACTTGTCTTTATAACACGAATAGCAAAAATTTTAACCAAAACAAGTTAGGGAGCTTTTTTTCAGTCTTTATCTTGATTAAAAAACTGCAAAATAGCAAACTTGATTGTGCAGATAATCATGCTCCATCATCTATTAGCCACCGACAAGAGTGCAATCAATCAAACAGTTAAAAAAAACTTTTAGCAAAATTTTAAAGCAGAAAAACGCACATCACCGAAAAAATGAGAGAGCAGTACATTTTACGCATCCTCCACCTTTTTCTTAAACAGCAAAATTCCAATCCATCATCAAAATATCTTTGTCTAAAATTCCCTACCCCCCCCTTCAAAGAGCAATATTTTACGGCGGATAAACGGCATTTCTCTTTAACGCTTTTACGCACAAAGCAATAAAGCAATCCCTCTTGTGACTTCACTTATAACATTGCAAGAAAATAGCTTTTACGACAAACAGAAGTAAAAGAATCCTACGATATTCGAGAACGCTCATTTAACATGCAAAAACACCGACCATTCCCTTTGCTTTGCGATAAAACACCGCTGTCTCATCGTGAATTTTCTAAATCAGCACGCCTCAAAGAGCGGTGTTATCGCATAATAGGATTATCACCGCCCTTTATAGCATGAATTTTTCCACACTTAATCTTCAGGCAAAAATTCCAACCGATCTCCTTGTTTTGTAATTTTCACCGTCGTCTCATCGTGAATTTTCCCAAATAAGATATTTTCCGCCAGTGGGTCTTGAATTTCTTTTTGGATAATCCGTTTAAGCGGACGCGCACCATAGAGCGGATCATAGCCCTTATCGGCAAGAAATTTTCTCACCTCTGGCTCGATTTGCAAAGTTATTTTGCGTTCATTGAGCAAATTTTGCAAATGTTCTATCTGAATATCGACGATCGCTTCCATATCGTGACGTTGCAGCCTTTGAAAGAGAATAATCTCATCAATACGGTTTAAAAACTCAGGACGGAAAGCCGCTTTCACGACATTCATAACATCATTTTTTGCCTGCTCAACGGTTTGCCCTTCAGGCAAAGCAGTTAAAAACTCAGCACCAAGATTAGAAGTCATAATCAGCAAGGTATTGCGAAAATCGACGGTACGTCCTTGACTATCGGTCAAACGTCCCTCATCCAACACTTGCAACAAGAGATTAAAAATATCAGGGTGTGCTTTTTCAATTTCGTCGAATAGAATGACCTGGTAAGGTCTTCTACGTACAGCTTCGGTCAGCACCCCACCCTCTTCATATCCAACATATCCAGGTGGCGCCCCAATCAGCCGCGCCCCAGCATGTTTTTCCATATATTCCGACATATCGATGCGCAACATGGCATTGGAGTCTTGGAAAAGAAAAGCCGCGAGAGCTTTGGTTAATTCGGTTTTTCCCACACCGGTAGGACCCAAAAACATGAAAGAGCCAAGCGGGCGATTGGGATCTTGCAACCCTGCGCGCGCACGGCGTACAGCGCGAGAAACAGCTTGAACAGCCTCTCCCTGCCCAATCACACGTTTGCTAATTTCATCTTCCATACGCAACAGCGCCTCCCGTTCTGCCTCCAGCATTCGATCAACAGGAATACCGGTCCAGCGTGAAACAATCCGCGCCACATGTTCAGCAGTAACCGTCTCTTCAACGAGATGATTTTGTTGATCATCATTTTCCGCGATACTCAATTGTTTTTCGAGTTCAGGGATAACGCTATAAGCGAGCTCTCCAGCGCGTTGGAATTGTCCATCACGTTGTGCAATAGCCAAAGCATTACGTGCTTCTTCGAGTTGTTTTTTCAAATCAGCAGCATGCCCTAATTTTTGTTTCTCAGCCTGCCAAGCACTTGTCATCTCAGCGGACTGTTGTTCCAATGTTTTGAGTTCCTCCTGCACATTTTCCAAACGTTCTTTTGCTGTTGGCTCGACATCTGTTTTCAAAGCTTCCCGTTCGATCTTCAACTGTAAAATACGCCGATCAACAGCATCGAGTTCTTCCGGCTTTGAATCGACCTGCATGCGCAACCGTGCCGCCGCTTCATCGATAAGGTCAATAGCTTTATCCGGCAAGAAGCGATCCGTAATATAGCGGTTAGACAAACGCGCCGCCGCAATCAAAGCACTATCAGCCAAGCGCACTTTGTGATGTTGTTCATATTTTTCCTTGATACCGCGCAAAATAGAGATAGTATCCTCCAAAGAGGGTTCCGGTACAAAGACAGGCTGGAAGCGTCGTGCAAGAGCAGCATCTTTTTCGACATATTTTCGATATTCATCGAGCGTAGTAGCCCCTACACAATGGAGTTCTCCGCGTGCAAGAGCAGGTTTTAACAAGTTAGAAGCATCCATAGGACCGTCAGATTTTCCAGCCCCAACGAGATTATGCAATTCATCGATAAACAAAATGATCTGCCCATTTTCAGCTTGCACCTCTGCCAACACCGCTTTGAGGCGCTCTTCGAATTCCCCACGATATTTTGCACCAGCGATAAGCGCTCCCATATCCAACGCATGAAGCTGTTTATCCCGCAAAGTTTCAGGCACATCGCCATTAACAATGCGCAATGCCAACCCTTCCACGATAGCTGTTTTCCCCACCCCTGGTTCACCAATAAGCACAGGATTATTTTTGGTCCGCCGAGAGAGCACCTGAATAGTGCGGCGGATTTCCTCTTCCCGCCCAATCACAGGGTCGAGTTTTCCTTCACGGGCATCTTTTGTGAGATCACGGGCATATTTTTGCAAAGCATCATATTGGCTTTCGGCATGGGGGCTTGTTGCTGTTTTTCCTTTCCGCAAATCATTAATAGCCTCATTAAGCGCCTGCGCTGTCAACCCTCCGTTTGTAAGAATATCAGCAGTTTTTGCGGTCTTTTCCATGATCAGCGCTTGCAACACACGCTCAACGGTCACAAATTGATCACCGGCTTTTTTCGCCAAATCTTCCGCCATGTTAAAGACTTTTGCCAACGGCTGAGAGAGATAGAGCTGTCCATTCCCCCCTTGCACTTTAGGCAAAGCATCAAGTGCTTCATTAAGCGCCTTTCGAATAAGAGTAAGATCACCACCCGCTTTTTGGATCAGTGATGCTGCCAATCCTTGAGAATCGTCTAACAACACTTTCAACAGATGCTCCGGCAAAAACTGCTGATGATCAGAAGCAAGGGCACCACTTTGTGCTGATTGTAAAAAACCCTGCACGCGTTCGCTATATTTTTCCAAATTCATTTTTTTTCCTTAAATCTCAAGCCACCACCGCACTTTAAATTCCCCCAACATTCCACAAAAGAGACATCTTCAAAGGACAGCCCACCCCCCACAAAACACCGCAAATGATGCCGCATGAAGAAGAACCGTAGTGCTAAAAAGAATATGGGTTTTTACACGCCTCATAGCAAGAGGGAGAAAAAAATACGCTATCAATTTAAACAAAAACCGCAACTCCCCTATACGCCCCACCAGCCCAGCTTCCCCACCAGCCCAGCCTCCCCACCAGCCCAACCCCAACCGGCCTAGCCCCACTATTACAGTCTCTTCACCCCCAATGCTCCCATCGATGTCAGACAAAAGCCCACCATGACAAAAACACGCACAACACATAGCCCCCCACTCCTTTTTCACAAACACATTTTTACGCTTTTACATCTTTACAGAACGAAGCCAACGAAAGGCTTACCACCCCACACTGCTTTGTAAACACTGTTCTGTAAAAGAACCCAGCTTTTTGCCTAGTCCCCCGTCTTCAGACTCCCCTCCTCAAACGACAGCACTTCATCAGGCTCAACAAATCAAGCTCTATCTCCTTAAATCACCATTCCTTCACGCATCTCTTTGCACCACCGCCTTACCAACACTCTCCTCCTATCCATGCGCACTCTCTCCATTCTCCCTTCCCGTTTTGCTCTCCCGTCACACACTCACAACTTAACAGCACTCTTCCTCCCAACTTCCATTCACAGACTCTTTCCCTCATTTATCTCGCCACATTTCTCACCATGACAAAAACACACACAACACATAGCCCCCCACTCCTTTCTCACAAACACATTTTTACGCTTTTACATCTTTACAGAACGAAGCCAACGAAAGGTTCACCACCCCACACCGCTCGATAAACACTGTTCTGTAAATAATTCAAATACTTGTCTAGCAAGTTTCCACCACTGACCACTCATTCGTTTCAGATCACCTTCCATTCCTCCCACACTCTTCTCCAACCAACGCACTCAACAACACTCTTCATTTCTCTTCCAGTCTGGCACCTCCCCCAATCCTCTCACCACATTCTATGTCAGACAAAAGCCCAACGTAACCAAAACACGCACAATATATAAATCCACAAATCCTCCGCTTCACTTTTACGGATATACATTTTTACGCTTTTACATCTTTACAGAACAAAGCCAACGAAAGGTTCACCACTCCACACCGCTTTGTAAACACTGTTCTGTAAACAATCCAACTTCTTATCTCAAAGGCCCCCTACTGATCACTTTGTATAGTTATCACCCACCCCACAAACGAAACTGTTTCATTAGACTAGACAGATAAGTCCAGCCTAAAACATTTATCACACACTCTAAAAAACGCCTAAATGTGAATATTGATATGCTGATATCACACCCCTCCAAATAGCGCCGTTTTATGGCATAACAGAATAGAAAATTTTTGATTGTTCTTGCCAATCTTCTGAAATTACTTTATCACTTAAAGTGTCATTTTGATCGTCTACGCAGCGATCAACAGGGAAAACAGGCCCTAAACCCTAGCGTACAATTGAGCCTACTCTTGTGGGTTTCCCGGAATTCCGGGAGTTTTTTGCTATGTCCAGGTGCTTTTCCGCACTAAAAGCAAAAAGCTGACTAGGGTTCAGTACTTGTTGCTCCCGGAATACCAATGCGAGGGCGCTCGCAACCGGAGGGGGTGTAAAGTTCCAACTAAAAATCCAAATTTTATCGACATTTCTGATTAAGCAAAAGACGCGATTTATAATCCATATTTCGCACTTTTTAAAAAGTACCCAATCATATAGTCTTTGAGATTATTTTCATTTCTCTTGCCAATCTTCTGAAATTACTTTATTGATAAGCACGTGTTTTTGATCGTCCACGCAGCGATCAAGAGGGATTCAAAAACCCTAAGCTCTAGCGTAAAATGAGCCCACTTTTGCGAGTATCCTTAGAATTCCGGGAGATTTTGCTATGTCCAGGTGCGTTTCCGCACTAAAAGCAAAAAGCTGATTTAGGTTCAGTATTTTCAACCTCCCGGAATACCAATGCGAGGGCGCTCGCAACCGGAGGGGAGCTTGAAGTGCCAACTAAAAATCAAAATTTTTCGACATTCTGATTAAGCAAAAGACGCGATTTATAATCCATATTTCGCACTTTTTTAAAAAGTACCCAATTTTATAGTCTTTGAGATTATTTTCATTTCTCTTGCCAATCTTCTGAAATTACTTTACAAATTAAAAAATGTTTTTTGATCGTCTACGCAGCGATCAAGAGGGATTCAAAAACCCTAAGCTCTAGCGTAAAATGAGCCCACTCTTGTGGGTGTCCCAGAATTCCGGGAGTTTTTGCCATGTCCAGGTGCTTTAAGCACTAAAAGCAAAAAAACTGACTAGAGCTCAGTATTTTGACTCCCGGAATACCAATGCGAGGGCGCTCGCAACCGGAGGGGGGCTTGAAGTGCAAACCAAAAATCCAAATTTTATCGACATTCTGATAGGCAAAAGAATCCGCCACAGACGCATTTCAATGAGCCTTTCCCAAAAAGAATTAGGAAGCCATTTAGGTGTCAGTTTTCAACAAATCCAAAAATACGAAAAAGGCTTCAATCGTGTAAGCGCAGGATGTTTACTCAAAATCGCCCAAAAACTGGAAGTTCCTATAAGCTTTTTTTATGCAGACATTGCTACAAAAGAAGATATCTCAACAAAAGAAAATACCCCACTCCGTGATCAAGAAACCTATAGCGAAAAAGAACACACTCTTTTGAAAAACTTTAGAGACCTCCAGCCAAAAAAACAAAAAGCAATCTTGTGGTTGATTTCTGATTAGGAAAAAGAGCAACAATTAACATACCCCCGCCTAAAGTTTCCCATACCTGATATCACCATACCCCCAAGAGTGATGTTTTATGGCATATAAGATAATTCACACTATAGCTTGTTTTCTGTTTCCATTATTGCGTCAAGCCAAGCTGATTGAGGATTAGCAGCTGAGTTTTTAAGTTTGACTATTCGTAGCAAAGCGGAGTTAAACAAAAATGACATTATCGCTCAAAACCATGCCCCCTATTGAGTTTACGAGACGGTAGAACAGTGTCAAGAAAACAAAGCCCCGAAAAAAAAACAAAAATATGAGCGGTTAAGTAAAAATCAAAAATTGAATCTATAACGTTGAAAGAGCTGCTCTATGTTGGATTATCTCCACGTCCTCTAAACCTCAGAAAAATGATTTAAAACATTTGTTTCGTTGATGAGCCAATCATTGAGAACGAATAATAGACAAAGAACGGTTCACCAATATCCTGATAGCCAATAAACAGAATAATCCACTCAATCCAGAAAGAAGGAACAATTTTCCAGCCGAAGTGTGACCTAAAACAAACGCTCCAACAAACGGCGCCACCAACATAGCTAAATTTTGTATAGACTGCACCCAGCCGGAAGCCAATCCAATCTGTTCATTGAAATTGCTTACCAGATAAACATTAGAAGATATGGAAAAGTAAGCGCTAACCATTCCAATAAGGAAAAAACAAAGCAACAAAGTCTCAATACGGAGTAAATCAAAGTAAAAAAAGCACACTGAGATCATGACAAAACCAATCATTGTTGACATTGCCGGCATTAACAACTCCGATATTTTGCCTGTAAGGGGTTTATGCTTTGATTGTTTCACACGCCAAAACCCATAGAGAAAATTACCAATCGCTGAAGCAGATACCAGCATTCCAAGAGTCTGTTTATTCATTTTCATTGTGCCGAGAATAACGGGCAACTGATTATTCACCATAAAGACCATGGCAAAATACACAAACACCACCGCCACATAGGCATACCAAGCTGTCCCATAAAGCCTCTGCTGTGCTTGCGTGGTATTCGCTTTTTTTATTCTTAGCGACGAGACAGGTTGTGCACCAATAAAACAAAACACGATAAAGCCTAGCAATGTCAAAAAACCAGAAAATAATAAAGTATAGGTATCTGATAAAAGTACAGACAGAGCACTCCCCAAAGCAGGTCCTATCATCTTTGCTGCGCTATTGATCATGTTAAGCACAGAATAGTAACGAGTCCGTCCGTGTTCAGGCACAGAATTTGCACTAAGAACGGAAATTGCAGGCATGGCTAGACTGTTGAATGTCGCTCGAATAACTGCCAGTATAATAAATCCTTGCAGACTCGTCGCCAGCAATAAACCGACAGTACATAGCGCCCGTAACAGCAGTGACGCCCGCAACCAATGGATCATAGAACGGTGGACTTACCAACATTCCAATTGGCTTAGACAGAACGATACCAGGGAATAATGTTGCCGCTCCAATAAAAGCGACATCATATTGATTAGCTTTCCAAGTGAACACAGATACGGTCAAAATCACGATATAATCAATCCAGCCCCCAAATGACACCATACCATTACCCAGCAAAAGCACCAACAAGCGATTTTTTATTGCCCCACCTCTTTGCACCAAAACACGCACCCCTTCTTTTTCGTTAGCAATACTGATTAGATGACCAATTTTTCCTCATACCCTAAAGGCACCAACAACTTTCACGCAACAAAGCACCAACAAGCGATTTTTTATTGCCCCACCTCTTTGCACCAAAACACGCCCCCCTCTTTTTCGTTAGCAATACTGATTAGATGACCAATTTTTTCTCACACCCTAAAGGCACCAACAACTTTCACGCAACAAAGCACCAACAAGCGATTTTTTATTGCCCCACCTCTTTGCACCAA
>NZ_JBHINJ010000092.1:0-1049 GCF_042194855.1 Bartonella sp. CL70QHWL
CTGATGGCAAGGTGCATGTGTCCTTTAATGGCATCTTTACTCCACCAGAGGAAGCCGCTGTTTATGCGGTTCAACATGCGAAGGATAAAAATGAACCGCTTTATTTTGTTGTGTTCCCTCAAGCCGATTCTGCTATTTCAGAACTTCTGGTCGCGGGCTATCAGAAGTTTATGGAAAATAACTTTTGGGGTTTGACCAATTCAACACAAGAAGCAAAAGATTTGATGTATAGCTATGGTCTTACAGGATTAGAACTTTATGGACATAGTCGCGGGACAATGACATTGGGGAATATGCTGAATTCTTTCAAACAAGAAGGTGTTCACGGTATAGCCAACGAAAACACGACTATCAATCTCTATGGACCAGCCTTTAATGTTTTAGTTGCATCCGGTCTGTTAGGTTATGTGAGTGACGGCAAACAAACCACTGTTGGCTTTAATGGGAATAGATACGACTTTGTCAGCAGAATTATTGGCGGCAATGGCTATACCTACGAGACAATACCTGCTGGCAGTAACTGGTGGAAAGAATGGTGGAGAGTGGCTACAAATCCCATAAGTTCCCATACTTGTCTTGGAGATGTGGGTTATAAATGCCAAAAGTTTTATAGCACATCTCATTTAGAACAAGTTCCTTCAAGTAAATCATGGAGTAAAAAATGAAAAAACCTTTAAAATTATTGAGTACATTAACTCTATTAATCATCACTGGTTGTCAATTTAATAAAACTCCTACCTCCTCTATAGGAGCCTGGGAGAAATCGGGAGCAGATTTTACTGAGGTAGCAAAAGCATTATTAGAATGTGGCATGCCAACCCCTTATGATGTATTTCCAGAAAACAGAAAGCAGAGCATCAATGCAAAAGCAACAATTTATGCTTGCATGGTTCAATCAGGTTTCCGTGATAAAGTGGGGGGAGGGACTTGGTGCGAGAATCATAAAGCCGAAAACCTTCCCATTTGTCGTCTAGGTGCTGTCATACCACAGCGCAGTGTCAAGAAGCGTTTGAACAGCCCTTTTTGTAAAAAGTATAAAAATGCACCTG
>NZ_JBHINJ010000093.1:0-1028 GCF_042194855.1 Bartonella sp. CL70QHWL
CCTAATTTTTCTACTGTACGCGGAAAAGCATAACGGAAAAATTCATTGTAAAGCTCTACAATTAAACTTTGTTGTGCTTCAAGATTGGTAATTCCACGCGTGTAAAATTGTACACTCTTAGAAATATTTTTGAGATCTTGAGATTCTTCTTTAGGGGTAACTTTATCAAGGACATTGAGTACACGTTGTAAAGCACAAGATACGGGATTCTCTTGAACAAACTGATGCCCCTCAAATAAAGCATTAAAGACTGGACGCGTCACAAGATGTTGCGCAAGCATTTCAATCGCATTTTGTTCGGAGATAGTTGTATTTAAATTACTACGTAATTCGGTCATAAAATCATTAAACACACGCCGTGTTTCAGTTTCTGATTTCGTCAAAACCTCAGTTAAGCGTGTGATATGAGTTTGAGCAAGATCACCAACATTTATTGCCCATTTTTTCCAATAGCTAGGGTCGTAAAATCTATTAACAATAGCAGCTTTAATGACATCTTTACATTTAGAAAAAAGGGGGAGTTCTCCTTGTTCTTCACATGTGTGAGAGGATTCATAAGTTGCTAACCCAATATTAAGTCCTGAATACTCTAATTTTGAGCGTATAGGTAAATCATCAATAACCGTGGTCGTATCTTCTAACGCAAGTTCTTGAGAAGCAGCAACAATTTCAAGAGCATCGCTTACGTCTTGTTTTTTGTGCATATGGTGAATTATTTTATTAAAGTTATCATCATGAGCACGTAAAGCATTGAGAACTTGCCAGATGACATTATACTTTTGGTTGTTTTCTAAGGCTATTTCCGGCGGAATATCAGCGGGTATCCCAACGGGTAGAATGATATAGCCTCTTTTTTTACCCTCTGCTCGACGCATTACACGTCCTATTGCTTGAATAATCTCAATTTGACTTTTGCGCGGGTGTAAAAATAGAACAGCATCAAGAGTGGGTACATCAACACCTTCAGAAAGACAGCGTACATTGGTAAGTACACGACAAGTATTTTCCCCCGCATCTTCCTTTAACCA
>NZ_JBHINJ010000094.1:0-1020 GCF_042194855.1 Bartonella sp. CL70QHWL
AGATACATGCTAAACGCGTTATTCGCATTTATACATTACCTAAGTATTTTCATTACGATATCTTGGCTTTGATAAAAGCTTTCTGCCTCTCTGAAATGTTCGGATAGTACTGAACCTTCTACATTTGCTTTTGTTTTCATGAAAAAAAAGCAAATCTTGTAAAGAGCTTTAGTGGCTAAAATCTTATTTGAGGCACATGTTTGAGGGCATTGTTCATAACTTTTTTATACAATATACGTTTTTGTACTTCGATAAGAAACTCTTCATTACTGCTTAAATTTCTGACCATTTGTAGCTTTGTATATTCATTTTGGAGTACCGCTGACATGTTTCTGATACGTGTTTGCAGCTCGAAAACTTCTCTCAGATCTTTTGTTTTATCTATATCTTTTAAGAAATCGGCAATTTGTGTAAAGCGGTTCTCTGCATCTTGGAAAGCTTGCAAACTTACAGCTTTATCGATAACTCCACTATATTTAAGACGCGCATTAAGTATATCGTATATTATCTTATGATCTGTCTCCGCGAGGAGGGCTCTCCACTCCTCTCCTTTAATTTGAGTCATAGGCCGTTCGAAATAACCAAAAGCTTCGAAGTTTTTCCCATATAAACGCGTGTATGTTTTGTGGGTAGGTGGGTAAAAAGGCGAATGTTCTAATAAAAATTTCGATAACTTTTCTCTTGTTATTTGTTTATTTCCTGTTATAGACTGATAGACTTTTTTCGTGTTTTCGATCTGGTCTTCGTTTGCTTTAATTTGTTGTTTTAACAAATCAATAATTTTCAGATATTCTGCTTCTGGAAAAGGGGGAGGAGTTTGGACAGTTGAACCTTGAGTTCCAGAACCCCAACTAAAGTTAGACGTTAGAGTTAAATTTATCATTCCCAAAAGGGTGATCATTCCTGTTATAATAAATCGCTTTTTCATCTGTCTCCTCGCTTGATTTCGGCAGGGATTGTTTTATTAATAGGCACACGGTTCCTATCATTTGGCTGTTTTAGCTTTGGTGCTAATGCACA
>NZ_JBHINJ010000095.1:0-1015 GCF_042194855.1 Bartonella sp. CL70QHWL
ATCAAGCATATATTTGCTGTCGTGTAAACATTGCTGGAAATTGTAAAATTAGTGGCTCCACCGTAATCGTAGAACGTGAGAAATAGTAATCATGGAAAAGAAATATGAACTTACTGATGAAACAATCGAAGTTGGGGGCAAAACTCTCCACCGCATTCGTGCATTGAGAAGCTTCGGAAAAATCAAGAAAGGTGACCTAGGCGGCTTTATAGAAGGTGAGAGCAACTTAAGTCATGAAGGAGACTGTTGGGTTTATAATGATGCCATGGTTTATAGCGGTGCAAAAGTTTACAACAATGCCAAGGTATTTGATAACTCAAAAGTTTGTTATTTTGCAAATATTTATGAAAATGCAACAATTCATCATAACGCAAAAATATATGGTGGTCGTATTTTTGGAAAAGCACATGTTTACGAAAATGCAAGTGTTCATTGCAATGCAGAAGTGTATGGTAACGCACACATTTACGGAGATTCAGAGGTTCGTGGAGGCAGTATTATCACAACGAGCGAGAGAAGATAATTATTATGTATAGATATGAAATTAAACCTACTTTGTGTTCGCAGTTAGTTGTGAGAAATACCCACAATCCAGGTGAACTTTGTATAACGATCTCTGGAGATAAGGGCGAGCCCTATGTAGATACCATAATCTCTAAAGACAAAATAGATGCCTTCTTAAGTGAAGAGAATATCGTGCCAATGGAACTCATAGGATCGCAATGCTTTGCATTTTCATACGAATTCAGACCGTTTGCATGCACTAGATTTGAAATGATACCACCCAATTCAGATGAATCTTTCTTGTTGACGCTATATTCTGATCATTGTGCATATATAAAACGCATTCCAATTGATCGGATTGTACAACCTGTAAAGACAAAACTCTAACACCCCAAAACCAGCCTTTTAACACAAGCGTGATTCACGCCACGGGTGAATTGCGCGCAATGTAGGAAATCAAGATGAGTGAACAAAACACTAACCTAATAGAAATTGAAGAAACACATCATGT
>NZ_JBHINJ010000096.1:0-997 GCF_042194855.1 Bartonella sp. CL70QHWL
CCTATCTGATAGACGAAATCTCTGTAAGCAGCCCACCACAAAGCTTAAGCGTGACAGGGCGCGCCGCATCAATGAACACGTCTTACAGAACCCCCAAAAGCCAATCCTATCACCAGCAAACCCTTGGCAGTATTGTTCAAGAGATAGCAGAGCGTAATGGCTATACGCCAAAGGTTGATCCTTCTCTTGCAAAAATCGTTGTGCGTCATATTGATCAAACATCGGAAAGTGATATGGCTTTTGCTGCACGCCTCGCAGGGGAATATGATGCGGTAGCAAAGCCCGTTGATGGCAAACTTGTGCTCGCCAAACGGGGTGAAGGCAAAGCCATCACCGGTGAAACACTCCCTATTGTTGTTATTCATGAGAAACATTGTACCTCTTGGGATTTTAAATACAGCGCACGGGATGAAGCAGGAGCAGCCAATGGCTTAGAAACAGATGTGGGAGACGACCAAAAAGCCGCTGCTGATGCACGAGAACCAGAAGAGATTGATGATGATGAAAACTTTATCCATATGGATGACAGTGGCAGAACAGCACCATTATCATCTGAATCGGAAAAAGCAGAAAAAGAATCTGAGAAAAAAGAAGAAGACAAAGAGAAGAAAGGCGGTGTTCTCGCAACCTATCATGATATCCGCAGTGGTGAAAAAAAAGAAGTCAAAGTTGGCAAAGCACCGTTTCATGAACTCAAATACACCTACCATAACCAATCAGAGGCTGTTGCGGCCATTGCTGCTTATCGCAATAAATCATCACGCGGTAAGTCTTCTTTCTCATGTGATATCGGCGGTGATCCGTTTGTGCAAGCAGAAGCAAAGCTTGTTCAAGAGCCCCCTTTCCGCCCCTATATTCCAGCAGAATGGCGCATCAAAAGTGTTAAGCACAAACTTGATAAAACGGGTGGTTACACCACAAAAATAGAATGCGAACTTTTTGATGAAGCCCAAGAAGACACAGCTGGAAACGTTGCAAACACCACACCAGACAAGGA
>NZ_JBHINJ010000097.1:0-956 GCF_042194855.1 Bartonella sp. CL70QHWL
TTGTTATCTTCTTCTTGAGTGATTTTCTTTGGTGCTTCACTGGAGAGGATATGCACCCACAGACCTCTTCCTCCAAGGGCTGTCCTGGCTAGTCTGGACCAGGTAATGTAGTTGCTTGGCCCCTTGAGGATGACTGGGATGAGAACTGGTCTGTGATGCTCCATTGCTCCTTAGGTGCCAAACTCAGAAATTTGAATTTTGAATTTTTTTTTCAGGTTGCTCACTGCTGGGGCTTCTTGTCTCTAGTTTGGAGATGAGTTTAGTGTAGAATGGAGATGGAGTTGACAGGAGAATAAACTAGAGGCAGAATAGAGTGAGCACACTAAAATTTCCTCTTTTGGCAAATTCTGGAGTTCAAAATGAAGAACACACCAAGAACATGAAGAACTTTGCCAAAAATAGAAATGAAGAAAAAAACAGGATTTGCGGAATTGAGAGACAGGAGTAAAGGTGTTTGAGTCTCAGGAGCTTATAGCTCTGATACCATGTGAGAATAAATAGAATTTATGTTCTAGAGAGTATGAGAGTATGAAGAACAGCAAGAACAAGAGAGAGAGGAGAGTGTTTTGGCGTGGGGAAACAAGAGAGAGAGAGAGAAGTGAGGAAATCTGTTTCCTTGATTACTTTAGTTTGCATACAGGCTTGATTTATAGGAAAAATGGGAGAGACCAGACAAGAGAAATAAAATAAACTAAGCTGCTGTATCAGGGAGTTAGGTGAGATCCGCAGGCCATGATAGTGACATGTCCAAGCTGGTGGGAGGACCACACAGCACATTCTCCAAGCCATGACTCTCTCTTCCACCCTTCCTGACTTACTCCAACAGCTACAACTCCTCTTTGTCGCCCACAGCATCAGTCTCCCCTCTTCTTAATTCTTATTTCAGTTACTTCCCATTTCTTCACTTGTTTCTCAAGGTAAGGCAGGTGTACGGAATTGCTTGTACTTCAAGTAAG
>NZ_JBHINJ010000015.1:0-5432 GCF_042194855.1 Bartonella sp. CL70QHWL
GAAAATCTTGTAACTTATTTTCTTTTATCAAGCATAAAAATCTGTCTTACCAAGCGATATTGAGAGCGAAAAATCGATACTTGAAGCAAAAGATATTCTGGTGTTTGGGGAAGAAGAGCACATTTTCTTGCAGGTGGAGAGGCAAGACGCATAGAGAAGACGCGCCAAAAGCTTAAGTTTTTGATCAAGACGTTTTGCTCTATGGAAAGTGTAATAGTGCTTTTAAAGAGCTTGGGGTGGAGGGGGAAAATTGAAAGAAAAGAGGGACATCTATTTATTTACGAGACCGTTATTTATTTACGAGACCGCTAAGGACAGTTTCTCTCTCTGGATGAAAAAGGTTTTGTGCAATTTGGTTATGGAATTGTGAGAGACGCTGGTATTCATGCGGCGGCTTGCCAAATAATTAATCCTTATCATTTTGGGGCTTTATCATTTTTGGGGGGTGCCAGATTGACAACGAGGCATTGAGGCAAAGGGGTGGATTTTAAGGAAAAGAGATTGAAAATTTTTGAGGAAAAGGTAAGCGTAGGGCGTTTACGTCGTGTGCTTGAGGAAGCTTGAGATGAGGCGATGACTGAGGTTGATCTGGGACTGAGGGTGATCTTGTCCGCGTGCTTGGCTTTCAATAGAGCACCCTTCCTTGGGAAAAGGAAATTGTGCTATCTCTCAAGTGGACTCTTCTTTACTTGCACACCCTTGGGGCTTTGGTATTGAGGGCTGATGTTAACATTTGGCAGCTTTCTCATAAAAGCTTTATGGAAGATGAAAGTTTTGGCTTTGAAAAAAATATCGAAAAAATCAATTTGGGCCGGTTTTGTTGATGATTCAAATCGTCATAAAGACAAAGCAACCTCGTTACGCTTTTCTTGCACTCGTTTGCTTCTTCTTTGGAAAGCAGCTTATCTTCCTGAAAATAAAAAGAGCACTTAGAATTTTAGAGTCAGAGACCAAAATTTGTGCAATAGAAGAAGATATTTTATGAAAATTTGATCGACGAGAAAAGAGAAGCCTTAAGACAGCAGAGGATATATTGTGGGGAATAAAAACATGATGTTTGAAGTTGATGAAAAAAAAGCACCCCTGATATTGTCTTTATAAAAGATGAGGGATACAAACGCTTGATATTGATGAACCCTCATCCATTGTGAGGACGAAAGCTTCGGTTCATGAAAATGGCTTGAAAATTGAAACAAATGAGGGATAAAAAATGAGGGGCAATGGAAAAAATGCACCATTGTATGAAGAGTTACGGTCTTTTTCGCTTGAAGAAGCGTTTTTGACAAGCAAAAATTATAAAGTCATCTTTTGCATTGCTTTCATTATTACCGCTTTTAAAGTGGCACTCGTTATATTTTTTGAGTGGGATTTGACAGTGTGGTCGAATTATATCCTGTTCATTTTAACATTAATATTGGGTTTTATATCAATGCTTCTTTTTGTGCTCATTCCTGTTGCCTTTGTGGTCCGTATCATCTTTACGCGTTTGTTGAAAAAAAAGATTGATAAGTTGGATCAAGCACTCTGGAAGCAGAGAAAAACCGCTTCTCAACAAAACAGCGCGTGAAGGGAGGGCAGAAAATGAATACTGGTCTTTATATATTCTCATGCGTTGTAGGAGAGACCTTCTATTCGTGCGATGTTTGAAGGTGATGGAAAAAAATGCACCCTTGATATTGTCTTTATAAAAGATGAAGGATACAAGCGCTTGATATTGATGAACCCTCATTCATTGTGAGGACGAAAGCTTCGGTTCATGAAAATGGCTTGAAAATTGAAACAAATGAGGGATAAAAAATGAGGGGCAATGGAAAAAATTCATCATTGGATGAGGAATTACGGTCTTTTGCGCTTGAAGAAGCGTTTTTAACAAGCAAAAATTATAAAGTCATCTTTTGCATTGCTTTCATTGTGGCAGCTTTAAGAACGGCTCTTCTCTTCTTACTCATGTGGCTTGAGTGGAAGTTGGCGGGGTGGGAAGGGGATGTTATAACAGTTCTCTTTTGCATCGTGCAGGTTATATTAGATTTAATTTTTGTACTCATTCCTGTTGCCTTTGTGGTCCGTATCATCTTTACGCGTTTGTTGAAAAAAAAGATCGATATGTTGGATCAAGAAATCTGGCAGCGGAGAAAAACCGCTTCTCAACAAAACAACGCATGAAGGGAGGGCAGAAAATGAATACTGGTCTTTATATATTCTCATGCGTTGTAGGAGAGTTTCTATTCGTGCGATGTTTGAAGGTGATGGAAAAAAAATGCACCCTTGATATTGTCTTTATAAAAGATGAGGGATACAAGCGCTTGATATTGATGAACCCTCATTCATTGTGAGGACGAAAGCTTCGGTTCATGAAAATGGCTTGAAAATTGAAACAAATGAGGGATAAAAAATGAGGGGCAATGGAAAAAATTCACCATTGGATGAGGAATTACGGTCTTTTGCGCTTGAAGAAGCGTTTCTGACACGCAAAAATTATAAAGTCATCTTTTGTATTGCTTTCATTGTGGCAGCTTTAAGAATGGCTCTTCGCTTCGTACCCATGTTGCTTGGGTGGAAGTTGGCGGAGTGGGAAGGGGATGTCGTGGCAGCTCTCTTGTTAATCATGCAGCTTATATCATGGTTTATTTTTTTGTTCATCCCTGTTGCCTTTGTGGTTCGTATCATTTTCACGGTTCTGTTGAAAGAAAAGATCGATATGTTGGAGCAAGCAATCTGGAAGCGGAGAAAAACCGCTTCTCAACAAAACAGCGCATGAAGGGGCGGGGAAAATGATAGATATTAAAATGATGGATATTGTTGTTGTACTCTCGTGGGGTGTGGGCTTGACGCTTTTCACGCTGCTTTCTGCTGTGGTCATGATGTTTATTTGGGCATTGTATTACTCTACTTTCAAGCGGGTGAGACTGTATTGCCAAGTGACAAAAGAATTAAGCCGCGTGCTTGAACAACCTATCGCTTTTGAGCCGTCTAGTGGAGAAACGCCGATGATTAAGCTGTTATCTGAGGAAAAAGAGTTTTCTCTTTCTGATGAGGAAATCTTAACGATGGAAAGTGCAACGGCGCTTTTAAAGAGTTTGGGGTGGAAGGTGGAAATTGAGGGAAAAGGGGATCATTTGGCCACCTATTATTTACCAGATCGTGAAGTGCAGTTTCTTTATAATGCTGAGAAGGGGTATCCGCGATTTGATTGTGCAATTGCGGTGGTTTCTGGTATCCATGCGGCGGCTTGCCAAACGATAGACCCTTATAATTCTGGAGGCTTGATTGCTCTTGAATTGAGTTTTGATGTGAAGGGGGTGGAAATTTTTGAAGAAAAGGTAAGCGTTGGATGTTTACGTCGTGCACTCGAGAAAGCTTTAGAAAAGGCAATGACTGAGGTTGATCTTGGCAAGATGCTTCATTCTCAATATAGAATCCTGCCTTGGGAAAACAAAACTGTGGTCCCTCGGTTGGCTTCTTATTCCCTGCGTTATCTTGCAGCTCTGGCTTTGATGGGCGATGTTGAAACTTTACACTCTTATCAGAAAAGCTTTATGGAAGGTGAGAAGCTGGGCTTTGAAACAAGCATCGAAGAGGAGCATCTGGAACGCGCAATGGTGATTGCTCAGGCGGTAGAAAAGACAAAGCAACCCAGTTACGATTTGCTTCAACAGGCGGCAAAGGATTTTTCCATGGAGGTAGAGAGCTATGAATGTTTTAGAGCTACAGATCCCAATTTGTGCAATAGAAGAAGAGATTCTTATGAAAATTTGATCGAGGAAAAAAGAGAAGAATTAAGGCAACAGGGATATTTTGTTTACGAAAAGGACGCGATTTGTGAGGTTGATGGAAAAAACTATCGTCCTCATATTCTTTACATAAAGGATGGGGAGTTAGAATATATGGATGTAGAAATTAGGGTTGAGGAAAAAAATTATTGAGAAAAATAAAGCGTTTAGATAAGTTAAAAAGAGCTTAAACCTAAAAATAGAGCGTAAAAAGCGCGAAGCGTAAAAGCAGAGGGGAACAATGCAGGAGAAAAAAGCAACATTTGAAGAGTCTTTCTTTTCATTTAGAAAATTTATGGTGTCTTCAGTGGAAAGGCGTAAAGGGGTGGGAAGGTGTAAAATAATAGGGCACCGCTTTTTTATCATGTTTTGTACGTGCCTTATCATGATGGCTTTAGAAGTTTCTGCGGGTGCAAAGTCTCTGGTACAGCCGTTGCAATGGACAAGATGGGAAGGAATTGGTTCTCTTATTTTTCTCTTACCAGTGTTGATATGGTTTTGTCTTCTCACACCCCTTCCTATTTTGTGGGGCATTTGTCGTTTTAAAGAGCGTAAATTGGAAAAAATAAAGAAAAAACTAAAAGAAAAAATAAAGCAGCAAGAGATTAATCAATGAGGTTATACGCATGAGGGGTGAGATCGCGTTTTTTATTTTGTTTCTGCCGGTTGGATATTTTCTTCTAAATGCAGTTACAGTTTTTGCCATTTTTGTGAATATGATTATTGTGGCGCCTTATTATTCTTTAATAAAGCGTTTAAGGCTCTATTACAGAGTGAAAAAACAAAGACGTTTGATGAAAGAACAGCCGCAGCATTTTTGTTTCTTTGAAAAAAGCGGAAAAGAAAAAGAGAGAGTGCCGCAAAACTTAGCACTAGAAACACAGATAAGTTTCTATTCGTTAAAAAAATGGCTCGCTTTTTCACGCAAAGATTATATCCTCCACGCATGCCTCTCTTTCATCATTATGTTTTTCAAAGCTTATGTCTATGTGATTTTCTCTAAAGGGATAGCTGCTGAGGTAGATGAGAGCAGATTTGAATATATTATCATTCTCTTGCTTTTCTGGTTTTTTTTATCGGTATGTATTTTTGCAACGATCCCTGTTGTTGTGATCCTTCGTGAAATTTTAACCCATCGATTGAAAAAGAAAATTCAGCAATTGGAAGAAGTGACTGAAGCAACCCAATCAATCAATTTATAAAGAGAAGGGGATAAAATGCATTACGAAATGGCGGCAGCTTGGACGGTGATTTTGATCATTCTGCTGGGGGGTGTTTTTGATTTTTTCTTAACAATACCCATTGTGGCACTGTATATTTCTTTTATCAAGCGTTTGATCTCGTATTACAAGGTTACCAAACAATTAAACGCAGCGCTGAAAAAGCGCATGTAGTGCTCGTGTCATGGGGGAGGCATAAGTTTTAGATCATGCCATTGCTTCACGGCTTGGGAGGAGGGCATCGATTGTTTTTCTCATTTTACGCTGATCTCTGGGGAAAAGGGTTGATGGCAATGAATAGGCTGGTGATAGGTTTGTAATAGGCTTGTATAGGCTTTAATGGGGCGGTTGATCGGAAGTTTGTTGTTTTCTGTGAATTTGCAAAATCGTAAAAACGTGAAACTGTAATAGGGCGTGTGGTTGCTCAAGAGCCGTGACGGTT
>NZ_JBHINJ010000015.1:5532-13971 GCF_042194855.1 Bartonella sp. CL70QHWL
GTTGGGGGAAAAGGGCTGTTGGCAATGAATAGGCTGATGATAGGTTTGTAATAGGCTTGTATAGGCTTTAATGGGGCTGTTTATCGGCAGTTTGCTAGTTTTCTGTGAATTTGCAAAATCGTAAAAACGTGAAACTGTAATAGGGCGTGTGGTTGCTCAAGAGCCGTGACGGTTGTGGGGCGGTTGGGGAGAAAAGGTGCCAATGGAGGATGGTTGGATTGTGAAATGCGTCAAAATTGGAATGGGGGAATGGGGGAATGGAGGGCGTTGGGGGAAAAGGGCTGTTGGCAATGAATAGGCTGATGATAGGTTTGTAATAGGCTTGTATAGGCTTTAATGGGGCGGTTTATCGGCAGTTTTGTTGTTTTCTGTGAATTTGCAAAATCGTAAAAACGTGAAACTGTAATAGGGTGTGTGGTTGCTCAAGAGCCGTGATGGTTGTGAGAGGGGATAAGCCCGTGTGAGAAGGGATAGAAAAACGTTTGGTTTTGGAGCTGTTGATATAGGCATGCTGTTTAGAGGCGTAAGGGAGGGGGATTGTTCGTTCTCAAAGCCTATGATGTAAGAGAGTATGGGCTATTCAAGAGGGTGTTCGGGTATGGATAGAGATTGAAGGGACACTGCTTCTTTGCAAAGCCATAGGTGTTGCTCATAAGTTTTGTTTATTCATATGGTTTTTTATGGCATCCAGTACCTGTTGGCTTATCTCCTTATGGGTCAGCCATCGTAAACCTTTGGGCGTTGTTTTTTGTCCTAATTGAATGGGGATAAAATCAACCTTGTTTTTGCGCGCGCACTCGAGGATCATTTGATCATGCATGTTGGAACCAAAAATATGAAGAATACATGGCGGTTTAGGCAAAAGAGCCAACTGCTCAATTAATGCGCAAGAAAATGCATAGGCGGGCGAATGAATCCATAATATGCAATATTTTAGATCATGCCATTGCTTCACAGCTTCTAAAAATTGCGCCTTTGATGCCGCACAATCATAATCCAACGACACGCACAACTGTTTGTTGTGCAATGCCTCAAGCTGGACTTTATGGGAAAGAAAGCGTGCAGCAATAATCACTTCTTGCGGCTTTAGTGATTGATACAAAGGGGCTAGCATCCCTGTACCCCCTACCACTAAATAACGATAGTGCACATCCTTTTTTTTCATGCCCCCTCCCTTATTACTTTAAATCCCACCTCTTTGCTTTAAAAATGTGTACATTTCATCAGCAAGTCTTTCACAACGTGTTTGTACCTCTTCACTTGTAACTTTCCAAGTACGACCTTCATCATCTGAGGAAAAATCTTCGTTGGAAGAGGCGATTTGACATTGGAGTGTATAACCATAAAGCGTGTGCACCACCGGCACTAAATGCTCACACGGTTGTGCGCATTTTTTGGCCGTACTCCCATGAGAGATAAGCCCAACAGGTTTATTTAAAAAGGCATTATAGCTCAAATTATCAAGAGCATTTTTTAAAACACCCGAATAAGACCCTTGATAAACGGGGCTTGCTAGAATAACGCCATCAGCCGCTGCAATGGTTTTTACAAACTCACGGACCGCAGCACTTGGATTAGCCTCTACCTGCTGATGATAATCTGGATCTGTCATCGGCAAGGGCTGTTCACGCAAATCAACCCAATGAAGTGATGCACCCCGCTTTATGAGGCAATCCGCTAAATAATTGGCTAAAGTTCTTGTTAAGGAAGGTTGACGCACAGACCCCAAAATAATTGCTATATTCAACAGGATTCTCCTTTATCTTTTCCCCACAAGCCTATAACGCAAGGCTTATAAAGAAGTGTGAGTAAAATGGCGCGTATCAATGCTGTTTATAAAGAGCAATTGTGATGATATCGCATAGTTATAGAATCAATCCATGCTAACAAGATTGTTGACAAAACAACACCTCAAATTTGCAAGGGAATGTTAGTGCTTTCATTAATATTAAAATGCTTGATCTCAAGAATTGCGGCTGTCTCTCTGTCTTAGAAGCGCTTTTATGAATATATTCTAAGCTATTGGCTTGCAAGATCCCCAATGAAGAATGGAATATATCGTCATATTTTGAATGATCATTGATCCTTTTTAATTGGAATAAGAAAGTTGTAAGATTTTCTCATTTCAAATGCTCTTATTGCGCGATCATTTGCAAATCAATGGAAGTTCCTTTTTTCATGTCTTAAGTGGGGGGTCCGAAAACAATTGAGAAAAGAATAAAAATGCTTCTGTCTTTTCAAGGGATAAGGGCTATCGTAGAGGCTAGATATGCCTGTTTTTGGGGCAGGGGGTGGGGTTGTCGTAGGAGCCTTAGGCTAATGGGGTTGTCCGTGTTGAGGAACGAGTTATGGCGTAGCTTGTTGCAAGGGAGGGTAAGGCTATTGTAGAGGCCGCAGGGGGCGTATATGAATGGTGCCGGATTACATTTTTTATTGAAACAATAGGGGTGATAGAGTTTATAGTAAGGGGGATATATTCATGGGGGCGCTATTGTTATCCCCTTCATGGGGGCTGTTCATGAAATGGGGGTGATGCGCGTTGGTTTGGAAGTGTTGAGAGATTTCTTTAAAACAAGCACGTGAATTGGCAAAACTATTGGCAACATGAATATGCAATACGAGTATTTTCTGGGGTGTTCTGTTTGACGATAATGGATGCAATTGTGCTTTGAGAGATTATGCGTGTCGTTATAAAGTTAGGGACAAACAGTTGCATAAAAGGGAAGAGCAAATGAAGGGGGAAAATTCCACATTTTATAACAAACGGTGCTCTCTTTTTTTGGGAAAATCATTTCGTTCTTATAAAGATCATATGATTATTTGTCTTATTTCTATCCTTATTGGGATAGGTTATAAAGCTCTTTTGATCCCATTAGAAGCCAAGTGGCCGTTGAGTGTATCGCAGGATAGCACTCTTTTGGCGCTCTTTGTGCTGCGTGAAGTCATCATGGTGGTCGTTGTTGCCTTGATGCCTGTTTTATTGGTGCTTTATCTCATCTTAACGTATTTGTTGAAAAAAAAGATTCAGCAGTTAGAAGAGGCTATCCAGCAACGGGGTCACACAATCGATCAACAAAATAATCCGGTAAAAAACAATAGAGAAAAAATAAGCTGTTTTTTTATCGTATACTTTTGGTTGATATTTCTGCTAAACGTCTTTTTTCCTGCGGGTGTTGTCATGCTCATTTTAGAATTTTACTATTTTGTTTTCAAGCAGGTGAGAACGTATCGTAAAGTGAGACGGGCATTAAAACGCGTAAGATAAAGAGAGTGACAAGGCGCTTTTGTAGCTATCGTGAGGGGTAAGAGGCAATGTTTAGAAGCTCTCGTGACACAAGAAGAGGGGAGGATGAATGGTTGGAAAATCATCAGACAAAGAAGAGAGCCTATTTTCGTTTGTAATGAGGAGGATGCTCTTAATCATTGGGAAGAGCAACCGCGCTTTTAGAAAGTTGGGGGGGGGGTATTAAAAATAAGGAAAGCGCCATGCATCGCACTTTTCGTGGTTCTTAAAAGAGCGGGCATGAGATAAAAAAATGCGTTTTTCATAAAAAAAGGAAGAGCAATTAAGGGGAAAAAGTCAGCATTTTATAATGGACTGCGCCATTTTTTCGAGAAAGATTATTTTTCTGTGCGAGAGCATGTTGTCATTTGTTTCCTCTCGCTCATTATTGAGCTATGGAACAGGATTTTCTTTCTTGAGCTGTGGAACAGGATTCTCTCTCTCTCATCCTTGGATAGCAAAGAGTACAACATTTTCTCTCTTGAGTTATGGAACAGGATTTTCTTTCTCCTATCCTTGGGTAGCAATGGAGAACGGACAGGGTGGTGGGATACACCTCTTTTTCTCTCTCTGTATGCGTTTTGGAAAGTTATTATAGTGTGTGTTTTGGTCTTGTTCCCAGTTATGTTGATACTCGGCATCATATTGTGGTTTTTGTTGGTAAAAAATATTCGGAAATTGAAAGGAATAAACCAGCAACGGGGTAAAATAACCGATCAAAAGGATCGATATAAAGAAAGTGTGAACTGGAAAATGGACGATATTCTTGTCATGATATTTGTTTTCGTGCTTATGTGCGTGACACTGTGGGTTGCTTGTATTCCTATGATGATTTTACAACTTTATTATGGTGTCTTTAAGCAGGTGAGAACGTATCGCTGTTTAAGAAAAGAACTGAAAAACGTCTTGCAAGAACAGGATACAGCGTTTGAGAAATCATGAGAGGGAAAAATAATGAAGAAATTATGAGAGATTCAGCCTTTATAGGGATTGCTCTCTATACCATTTTGCCTCTGATATTTTTTGGTGCTCTTTCATGAGGTGTCCGTAAACATTGCTCTAAGGAGCAGTGTTGAGGGTGGCATTGAGTGAAAGAAAAGCCGATTATGGATTAGTATTGATTTAAGGGAATAAGAGCCCTTGGGGTTTAGAGCCTAGAGTGAGTGCTTGGGACTTACTTTATCGTTTGAGGCGTGAGGAAGGAACGGTTTTGCTTGTAGGGGCGCGCGGTATATGGGTTGTTTTCGTATTTTTAGGAGCCTTGTTCATTCAAGCTTTGAAATGAATCCTATTGAAGTGGGGTTGCAGGGTCATTTTCTTGAAAATAGGAGAATTTTTGGGAAGAAAAAGCTGAATTGTGACTATTGTTTACAGATTGGCGTGGTTTGAAAATCTTTATTGTTTGCAATGTGAGGAAGGTAAGAGGGTGGCAAGGTAGCAGGAATATTATAATTTTTATTATGACGCAAACCATAATGGTCTGTGTACTTTTCTTTATTCCGGTGGTATTTGGGTTTTGCATCATCATAATGCGTAAATTGGAAAAAAATCCAGAAACGAGAAGAGGCAATCTCTGTGTGATAGCAAATAAGCTCTCTGTCGCACGGGTCTTTTCAAAGAGAGAGGGGAATACATGAAGGAGCAAAATTGGGCATCAGAGCAAGAAACGCATAAAGGAGTGCATTCTTTTTCGCTCCAGCACGTGTTGCTCTCAGCAAAGGATTATAAAATTATCTTTGCTATTGCTGTTCTCATTATCATGTGGAAAATGGTGCTAGAAATACCAGGTGTATTGAATTGGCAGCTGACAGGGTGGCAATATGTTGTGCATGCCGTTCTCTTTAAAACAACGGACATCATAACGGTTTGTGTTATTATTTTTATTCCGGTTATGTTACGGCTTCGCACCAAAGTGACGGGTGAGTTGCGAAAAAATATTCAGAAACTAGAAGAAGCAATCTCTGTAGGAGAGCACATAAGCTCTCTGTCGCACGGGCTTTGTAAAGACTGAGAGGGGAAAAATGAACAGTGATCCTATAGCCGTATTTCTATTAGATCCCGGATTCTGGGTGATGATTGTTATTTGCATGATCATTATCATGCTTATTTTAGCTCTTTATATCTCTGTCTTTAAACGGATGAAAATGAATTTCCAAGTGAAAGGCGAGCTGGAAAGAGTGCTTAAAGAAAATGATCTTGCAACGCAGCAGTTTTGGAAAGATGAAGCTGTGGTGCAGGAGAGGCGTTTGCAACTAAAGGAAAAAGAGTTCTCTGCCGATTATGATGATGATGATGAAATTCTCACGATAGAAAGTGCAACAGGGCTTTTAAAAAGCTTGGGATGGTCGGTGGAAATCGAGGGAAAGGGAGATTATTTGGCAACCCTCTTTTTACCAGATCGCGAAGTGCAGTTTCTTTATAACGAGAAACGAGTGGAAGAGTTTTCGCCTTTTGATCGCGGACTTTTAATTATGAGCGGTATTTTTGCGGCGGCTTGTCAGACGATTAATCCTCATAATTCTGGGGTTGTGCCAACGGTATTTATGAATTTTGTACCCAATGGATTGGAAATTTTTGAAGAAAAAGTGAGCGTCCAGCTTTTAAAGAAAGCACTCGATAAAACTTTAAAATGGACAATGGAAGATGATTCTTTGCATGAAATGTTTCGCTCTCAATATGGTATTCCCCCTTGGGAAAAAGACTCTTTATCTTGGGCAACGGATGATGACATAGAGCTCGCACCTTATGCTTTGCTGCATCTTGCTGCTCTTGCCTTACTTGGCGATGTTGAGACTTTAGCTTCTTATGACGAAAGTTTTACGGCAGGGGAGAAGCTTGGCTTTGATGAAACCATTGAAAAAGTCCATTTGGAACGCGCGATGGTGATCGCTCAAGAAGTGAAAAGGGAAGGAAAGTTCAGTTACGATCTACTGGAACGGGTTGCTGAGAAGTGGTCTATAGCCATGGACTATCAGCTTTTCAGAGTGAGATCCCCTAATACGTGTAATCAAAAACGTGCTTTTCATAAAAAATTAGTCGAGGAGAAAAAACAAGAATTAAGGGAACAAGGATTTGATGTGAGTGATGAACAGTTCGTGTTTGAAGCAGAGGGGGTAAAACATGCTCCTGATATTACTTATATTAAAGATGGTGAACCTGCATTTATGGATATAAAAATTGATTAGTGTTGTACTCTCCTGTTGAAGAAAAGCACTCTTATTTAAAAGATGTGAAAGCGCCATGATTGAGACGCTTTCACACCTTTCTTACCAGAGCCAAATAAAGGGCTCGAAAAATCAAGAATAATAGCCAAGATTTTAAAAAATAGACTGGAAATAGCTTGATCCTCAAGAATAGGGGGAAAAATCAATTATAAATTCTACTCTCTTCTTTAAGACTGTTCTGTTGTTTTGTTAGAAAATGCTCATAAATTATCGCTTATTCAAGTGCCTTATTCAAGCGGTATGAGGGAAAGGTCCATTGACTAAAGCGCTATGGGGGGAGCTTTAAGGGTTAGAGCCTTTGTCATTTGAGGGGAGAGGAAGGCAAAAAATGGCATTTTTGAGCAGTGTTAGGGTCTTTTTCCTTTGAGGTGTTTTTTGTCTTTAAGAAGTTCTTGCCAATGAAGCAGCGCTTGTTAAGCTGCAACAGCGTTTCAGTATGGTGATCTTGATACAAAAATTTATATGGTATTTTTGTGTTTTTCAGTCTGCTTCATGGAGATCTGTAAGCCAATCCGATGATGTAGGGGATGCATGGTCATTTTCTTGAAACAGAGGAATTTTTGGGAAGAACAAGAAGAATAAAAGGATTGCGGATTCTCATTGATTAAAGCGCTATGGGGGAGCTTTAAGGGTTAGAGCCTTTAAGGGTTAGAGCCTTTGTCATTTGAGGGGAGAGGAAGGCAAAAAATGGCATTTTTGAAGGCTGTGATATTTGGCCAATAAAAATAAAAACACAATAAAAATTAAACTAAAACAAAGGAAAAATTAAACTAAAAAAGGCCCCATTTAAAAAGGGCCTTTTTATTTAAGTTTTACAATATATACAAAATGTATATAACTTTACTTTAAGAACTTTTTGTAGCTTATACTCTAGTAGAAACAAGTTGTATGAAATATATAATAATTGATCCTAAAAAACTAGCTATTGCATTCAATAAACTTTTTCCTTTCTCGTATATATCGTTTATTGATGCTTGTTCTGATGCGCTTCTATTACTGACTCTCAGTATATTCAATGTATCCGATGTGTCCCTTACTTGTTTAACAAACTGTAAATTTGTTTTCTCAATAGTATAAGGTGCAACAATAGGAGAGGGCTGTTTATTGACTATACGATCAGATTTTTGAATCGCGAGAGCTAAACCACTTGTGATAGCCCCCGCTATGAAAAAATATCTGATATTCATAGTTTTTCTCCTATATTTATTTCGATAAATAAATATCGATACGTATCATATATAAATTCGATTTAAATAACTATAGTAAAAATACAACAATCACAAAAAAGAATAAACTTTGTCTATATTTTGACAAAATTTACCCTTAATTGCCTTAATGAATTCTTTTAGATTCGATTTTATGAAGGCGTAAAAAGGTTTGAAAGCTCTGTAGGCAAGTGGAATCCCATAAGATGGGTGATACGGTAGTCGCTAGAAAACTTCCTTTTGTGCCTTTGACCAAGGATTCATAAAAATGAGGGTTCATAAAAATGAGATGCGATGAAAATTGAGTAAAACCCTTGAAGGGAAGGATGCACTCTTTTGAGGGCTAGAGTGCATCCTCTTATGGATTGGATACTGCCTTATGAGGGTTCGGCAGTTTCCGTTGAGGGGAAGGATGCACTCTTTTTGAGGGCTAGAGTGCATCCTCTTATGGATTGGATACTGCCTTATGAGGGTTTGGCAGTTTCCGTTGAGGGGAAGGATGCACTCTTTTTGAGGGCTAGAGTGCATCCTCTTATGGATTGGATACTGCCTTATGAGGGTTTGGCAGTTTCCGTTGAGGGGAAGGATGCACTCTTTTTGAGGGCTAGAGTGCATCCTCTTATGGATTGGATACTGCCTTATGAGGGTTTGGCAGTTTCCGTTGAGGGGAAGGATGCACTCTTTTTGAGGGCTAGAGTGCATCCTCTTATGGATTGGATACTGCCTT
>NZ_JBHINJ010000015.1:14071-50322 GCF_042194855.1 Bartonella sp. CL70QHWL
GGCAGTTTCCGTTGAGGGGAAGGATGCACTCTTTTTGAGGGCTAGAGTGCATCCTCTTATGGATTGGATACTGCCTTTATGAGGGTTCGGCAGTTTCCGTTGAGGGGAAGGATGCACTCTTTAAGGGCTGGAGTGCATCCTTTCCATGGATTGAACGCACTCTTTGGAGGCTAAAGTGCATCCATAGGGAAAGGCATATTCCATAAGAAACAGAGATAACCAAAAGATTTGTTTTTATATTTTTATTGATAGGTTGCTGTATTTGCGAGGGCTATTCATTCTTTATTCTCAATATTTAAGATGATTATGTGATAAGGGTTGTTCGTCAATACAATCGTAAAAGACGCTGAGCATTTTTATAAAAATTAAGATATTTTTGTGCCTTTTTCTTGTTTTTTTTGTGTTTACACAAGATATGCACGGCTTTTCAACAGTTTGTTTTTTTTAGCTTTGCTAATGGCGTTGGCTAAACACTTCAATTGTTTTAACTGCTTCAATACCGCCTTAAAAAAACAGTGCTTTATAATATGACAAAATAAGCTGTATAACTTTTGATTCTTACGCGATGCTAGAAAAAGGGGAATGTTAGGAGAGATGTTGTCTATATTCTTAGCTTATCTCTTAAGGTAGGAAGATTAACATACTTTCTGGATCTATTTTTATTTGGCCGGATCTATTTTTATTTGGTTTGACGGTTAAAGAGCAATAGCTGAATGGAATCACGCTTGCTTCATGTTTTTATCCTCACGCTTTAGATTTTTTCTCATAGAGATTTTGTTTTTAATGAGGTTTTACGCGAATCACGTAAAACAGAATGTTCTAAATAGAATATATTTGTGTTGCACATTTACGTACTTGTTTAAAAACATTATGTTGTCTTATCATCACAATGATGTTGATGAATGGGGATGTTGATGAATGGGGATGTTGATGAATGGGGATGTTGATGAATGGGGATGTTGATGAATGGGGATGTTGATGAATGGGGATATTGATGAATGGGATAATGGAGAAATCTCTTGCGAAGTGGATAAGCCCTTCTTTAAAATCTCATAAGGGGAAAGCCTGCACTATCATACTATTCGCGCCTCATGTGATGACAGCCTTTGGCTCTTGAGCGTGTTCATAAGAGGCATTTTGATTCTTTATCTTGCTAGTGTTTTATTTCATATGTCTCTCATGTTTGTAATGTGGAAAAGACAAGGTGTTGATTGATGCAACATGAAATAAATTTGAAATGAGAGAATCCCTATGATATCCGGGTCTCTTAATTTTATATGGATAACTGGAAATTATTATAAATCAAAGTATTATCGTGATACATTAACCTGTTGGTGGACTATGCGATAAAGAAAGTTATCCAGTAGTTAAGTCATTCTGTTATGTCGTAAAACACTGTCATTTGAAGTTTGGTGATATGAAGCAGGCTTCTTTGGATATGTTTTAAGTGTTTTTTTAAGGGCGTGGTGAATCTTTAAGACAGAGCAAGCTCCTGTTGCGCCTTGAGTTTAGCTGAAAATCCCTGAATGGAAGCCAAGAGTGAATGGAAGCCAAGAGGAAATGGAAGCCAAGAGGAAATGGAAACCAAGAGGAAATGGAAGCCAAGAGGAAATGGAAGCCAAGAGGAAATGGAAGCCAAGAGAGAAGTGTATCCAAGCTGTTTGTAAATCAGATTGAGTTAAGAATCTTTGTTCTTTGAGAATGAAACGCAAGTCAATTTGACAAAAGAATGATCTATTTTGCGGGTAGACCTTATGGAGGAATATAACAAAGCTCATAAGGAAGTGATTTAAGACAATACAGTCATAAAAAAGTACAGTTATAAAAAAAAGTCCTCCGTCGCAATTAGAGGACCAAAGAGCAGGAGAATTTTAACATTGACTCGCAGGACGTGTCAAAAAAGAATAAATTCAAAAGGCCGTACTAAATACAAAAAATCATACTTAAAGAACCTACCACATTATAATTAGCAGAGAATTGAAAAAATAGCAATATAAAAAATACTTTTTACAAAAAATTTTGTCATTTTGCATTAAAACTCAACACTTTTTTCAATTGAATATTTGTTTTAAGACTCGATATTAATTAAACTATATTTAAAAATATTATGATGCATACAAGCATCTTGATAATATTCTTCAATCAAAAACGAATTAAGAGCCCCTCATGATTATAGGACTGATATGGGGAAGGCTTTTTGTTTTTAAGAGTGTGGGGTGTATCTTCAGTATGTGTGGGGGGTGAAGTATTGTCCTTTTGGGTGTGGGGGGCAAGGTAATGAAAATGGGGGCGAGAGCTGCTCAATGCTTGAGCCCGTGTGGGGGAGGTTTCTTTAGAGGGGCGGGGGCAACATGGGAGGCCGCTTAAAATGGCGAGGAGGGGGATTATTCAAAATGTTTATGGTTTGCATATCCCCAATGAAATGCGAGCAAGTCTAAACAATCTCGTAAATGATCGGCAAGGGAGTTTTGTTTGCGTTTTGAAGAACTTAATTCTTTTATCGCTTGTCCATGGCCGATAACGCGTTCAAGCAGTGAATAGCCAAGAATACCCAGTTGAACTTTGATTGTTCTTAAATGATTGGAGGCTTCTATTTGACGTTCAATGGGGTGTATGTACCCTTGGCTACAGGAAACCTTTTCACGGGTGTAGTCAAGGCTCATGTGGAGATCGGCTTGGCTTTGACGCCAGTAAAAATAAAAACGTTCTGCCGCTTTATATTGGGCTTTGCTGAGATGTCCTTTCGCATATAAAAGTGCAATGGGATGGCTTTGTGCATTGGCAATGGCATTGATGGTGCGCGGGTTGCTGGAACTTTCTCGATGATTGGGTTTAAAATAAGGATTACGCGTTTCAACAGGGATTTCTTGCGTCTTTAAATGACCAATGTGCTTTTCTTGATTTTGATGATCAAGCGGGCAGGTTTGCATATTTTTTTTCTGCTTATGGGTCATAGCATCTCCTTAAAAATTATCGTTTGCTTCTTTATGTTTATGCAAAGAAACGGGATTGTGCTGTTGTATGCTTGTTGAGGGATACGTTTTTATGTCTGCTTTTTGCGTGAGGGGAAGTTTCAAAAAAAGGGTGAGGGGTCGCTTTCTGTGGATGTTGTCATTGTTTTATAGGAGAGGGGTTTATAGGGGAGGCTGTATGGGGGAAAAGTGTGTTGTCTCGCGTGGATTTGCTTCTTGAAAGGATTGGCATTTTTTTTTGCATGATGGGCGTTACCTTTAATTTTACTGCTGTGGGGGATATTGATGCCGCATGATTTGGTTTTTTTGCCGTGGTTGGGGTTTTCTGCTTTGTTGCTCTTGTCTTTGTTTCTATTTATGCGGCAATGAGGTTTTTCGGGGTTACAAGGAAGGACTTTTTTAAGAGTGGGGTGCTTGCATTCTTTGTTGGCGTGACCTCTAAGTTTGTTTATGCGCAAGCTGAGCACTTTGGTTTGACTTGGTTGTGGTTCTCAAACAGTTAGGTCTTTCACATTCTTTTTGGCGTTGTCTTTGGTCTTATCCTTGGGCTTATTTGTCTAGGGGCAAAGCGTCTTGGTTTTAGGCTTTCATTCTTTACAAAGGATTGATCTTTTGCTGCATTTTTGGCATGGTCTCTAATTTTTACTTAATAAAGGAGCGGGGCGTATGGTGGTTGCGCGGGACATGTTTTTGAAGGGGCTGGCGTTTGCGGGCATTATTGGACTTGTTTCTTTTTTTGCTCTGGAGGGGGTACGGTGTGTGCGTGTACTGTTGGGGGGCTTAAAAAAAATGAGCATTTTTCTGTCCCACGGGCGTGGTCTTTGATGTTCTTTCTGTGAGGGGTATTTGATGTCGAACGATTTGATGTTTTTGCAGTGGTTGGCACTTTTCTGTCCTTTGGTTCTCGCCTTTGTTTCTATTTATGCGGCAATGAGGTTTTTCGGGGTTACAAGGAAGGCTTTTTTAAAAAATTTGGCGTTGAGCTTCATTATTATCGCTGTCTCTAAGTTTGTTTATGGGCAAGCTGAGCACTTTGGTTTGGCTTGGTTGTGGTTCTCAAACAAGTGGGTCTTCCACATTCTTTTTGGCGTTGTCTTTGGTCTTATCCTTGGGCTTATTTGTCTAGGGGCAAAGCGTCTTGGTTTTAGGCTTTCATTCTTTGCAAAGGATTGATCTTTTGCTGCATTTTTGGCATGGTCTCTGATTTTTGCTTAATGAAGGAGCGGGGCGTATGGTGGTTGCGCGGGACATGTTTTTGAAGTTTCTGGTGTTTTGCTGCGTTGTTGGAGCTGTTGTTGGATTGGCGTATAACGGAGCCAAGCATATGGGGGGGCACTGGTTTTTGATCTTTAACAATGGGGTGTTTCTGGGCACTATTGGACTTGTTCCTTTTTTTGCTTTGGAGGGGGTACGGTGTGTGCGTGTACTGTTGGGGGGCTTAAAAAAATGAGCATTTTTCTGTCCCACGGGCGTGGTCTTTGATGTTCTTTCTGTGAGGGGTATTTGATGTCGAACGATTTGATGTTTTTGCAGTGGTTGGCACTTTTCTGTCCTTTGGTTCTCGCCTTTGTTTCTATTTATGCGGGAATAAGGTTTTTCGGGTTTACAAGGAAGGACTTTTTTAAGGGTGGGGTGCTTGCATTCTTTGTTGGCGTGACCTCTAAGTTTGTTTATGGGCAAGCTGAGCACTTTGGTTTGACTTGGTTGTGGTTCTCAAACAAGTGGGTCTTTTACATTCTTTTTGGCGTTGTCTTTGGTCTTATCCTTGGGCTTATTTGTCTAGGGGCAAAACGTCTTGGGTTTAGGCTTTCATTCTTTGCAAAGGATTGATCTTTTGCTGCATTTTTGGCATGGTCTCTGATTTTTACTTAATAAAGGAGCGGGGCGTATGGTGGTTGCGCGGGACATGTTTTTGAAGGTGCTGGTGTTTTGCTGCGTTGTTGGACTTTTTCCTTTTTTTGCTTTGGAGGGGTACGGTGTGTGCGTGTACTGTTGGGGGGCTTAAAAAAATGAGCATTTTTCTGTCCCACGGGCGTGGTCTTTGATGTTCTTTCTGTGAGGGGTATTTGATGTCGAACGATGTGATGTTTTGGCTGTTGTTGGGGGTTTTCTGCTTTTTTGCTCTGGCCTTGATTTTTATTTATGTGGGAGCAAAGCGTCGCTCTGTTACAGGGGGGATGTTTTGGAGATGGGTGGTGCTTTATGGCGTTGTTGCCACCTACCTTGGTTTTATTTATGTGGGCGTGGGCAGGCGCGCTGTTGACGGGGAGCTGCTCTTGAAGGGGGCGGTGTTTTCTTGCATTTTTGCAACTGTCCTTGGTTTGGTGCATCTGGGCGTCAAGAGCATGCCTGTTGCTTGGCAAGTGTTCTTAAAGGCGGTTATGTTTTGTTGCATGATGGGCTTTATCCTGTGGTTTGCTGCTGTGGGTGTCAGAGATATGGATAGCATAAGGGCGGTATTCTTAAAGGTTTTGCTCTTGTCTGTATTGTTGAAAGTGCTCTTGGGGTTCTTTATACGCGAGCAAGGTGATACGGTATTACAGAGGTCGTTGCGTGCTTTGAATTTTGTGCTGTTTTCCTGCATTTTGGGTACTCTCCTTTGTTTTACCCGTCTGGGAGCAGAGAATCTAGGGTTGAGCTGGCTTTGGTTCTCGAAGGATTGGGTGTTTTTATTCATTTTTGGATTTACCCTTCCTTTTGTTTGTGAGGGAGCAAGGTGTGCGCGTGTTCTATGGGCTTGGTTTTTGAGGTAGCTGGTGTTTTTTTGCTGTTGTTGGTGTTTTCCTACCTTTTTATTGTTGTCGTTATTGGTACTTATAGGCTTTCCAAGCGCTTCGATATTCCGTGGTGGCGAGCGGCGTTTTATTGTATTTTTGGTGTTTCCCTCTTTTTGAAGGAAGTGCTGTTTTACGGCATTTTAGGAGTCGTCCTTTTTTTAGCTCTTTTGGGGATGGAGAGTATGGACATACCGTGGGGACTCCTGTCCTTGATGGGGATCGTGTTTGCTGTACTGTTGGAGTGGTTCTTGATTTTGCATATGAGAGGGCGGCAAAATGGAGTGGTGACGCGTTGTTTGTGGTTATTGAAGGGGTTGGTGTTTTGCGCCATTGCTGGAGCGATCTTTTTTTGTTTGCCTTTGGGAGCAGAGTATATGGGGTTGAGCTGGCTTTGGTTTGCGAAGGATTAGGTGTTTTTCATTATTTGTGGATTGATCCTTCCTGTTGTTTCTGTGGGAGCAAGGCGTGCGCGTGTGAAGGCGGTGGCGTTTTTTAAGAGAGTGGGGTTTATGGGGTATTACAGATAACGTCGAGGGAATGATTGTTCAAAAGAACAGCGATAGCGGTAGGTTTGGGGATCAAACCAAAGCCCTATTTTGCCTTCAAAATCACCAGAACGTTGTTTGGCAATATTCATAATAACGCCTGGGCGTTTTGCTAAATCTGCTTTTTCTTGTGCTAGAGAGGCGGCAAAGATTTTATCTTCCAACGATCGATTGCGCCAAATGGTGATGATGTTAAAGGCATTGGCACCAATTTCTGAGGCGCCTTTAATGTCTTCTGTGCTGGGGATATCTTTATCCAGACCGCCTTTGCGGGCATGGGCGACAAGGTGAATATGCACATTGTTTAAAACAGCCCAATCAACCATTTTATAAACCGCTTGTTCTTGTCTTGCATAATCATCAGAGGCAATGCCAAGCCGCATCAAACTGTCGATGATAAATTGATCGCAGCCATAGCGCGCACGGCAATAGTCAAAGACTTCAAGCAAGGTATCTACGCTCGATTTGCCAACATGCTCATAAAGAATAAGCCCTTCGTCTAAAAAATGAAGAATCCGTTCAATTGTCTCTTTTGTAGGCTGTTCTAAGCCGCCCGTTTGTTTGGTTAAACGGCGAAGTGATTGTTCTCCTTTCATTTCTAGAGACGCTAAGCAAAGGCGACTCTTTTGTGCAATCCAATGGGGAATACAATCTGATAATAATTGGCTTTTACCTGCACCACTCGCACCACTCCAGAGCGTTAATTCTGCTGGGCGGAAATGCAATTTGTCCTTCAGTTTAGGATAGGGAACCGTATAACCAAGATGTTTTTCAGGCTCTGGCCAAAAAAGCCCAATCACTTGATCTTTATAGTCTGAGGCGCGCCGTAAACCTTCTGGGGCAAAGCTTTGTGCTGAGGAAAAGGCAGCTTTTATGGTGGCTTTATCGATCCCTGCGGTTAAACAGTCATTGGCATCTTTAAGGGGTAAACGGACACGGTAGCAACGGTGGCGTCCAAGCCTGCTGGCAATCTCACGGGCTGCTTCTTCTCCGGGCGGATCCATATCGGTGGCTAAAAAAATCGTTTCAAAAGATTCTAAATGATCAAATTCATTTTCAATCCAGTTGTGTTTTCCTCCACTGCCTCCTCCAAAGGGAACAGAAACCGCCGGATATCCATAGGCGGCTAAGGATAGCGCATCAATTTCTCCTTCAGTGATAACAATGGTACGGTTTGTTGAAGAAAAATTGGGGAATGGCGCCTGTTGGGGCGCGTGCGTGGGTGCCTGCTGGGGCGCGTGCGTGGGTGCCTGCTGGGGTGTGTGCGTGGAGGGGTGGTTGGTTGAGGCGGTGTTTTGGGGCGCCTGTGTGGAGGGGTGGTTGGTTGAGGCGGTGTTTTGGGGCGCCTGTGTGGAGGTGAGGTTGGTTGAGGCGGTGTTTTGGGGCGCCTGTGTAGAGGCGTGGTTGGTTGTGGCGGTGTTTTGGGGCGCCTGTGTAGAGGTGAGGTTGGTTGAGGCGGTGTTTTGGGGCGCCTGTGTAGAGGCGTGGTTGGTTGAGGCGGTGTTTTGGGGCGCCTGTGTGGAGGGGTGGTTGGTTGAGGCGGTGTTTTGGGATGCCTTTGTGGAGGCGTGGTTGGTTGAGGGTACCTGCTGGGGTGTGTTTTGGGGTGCCTGCTGAGGTGCCTGCTGAGGTGCGTGTTGGGATGCCTGCTGGGATGTGTGCAGGGATGCCTTTGTGGAGGCGGGGTTGATTGTGGCGGTGTTTTGGGGCGCCTGTGTGGAGGGGTGGTTGGTTGAGGCGGTGTTTTGGGGCGCCTGCGTGGAGGCGTGGTTGGTTGAGGCGGTGTTTTGGGGTGCCTGTGTGGAGGTGGGGTTGGTTGAGGGTACCTGCTGGGCGGTGTTTTGGAATGCCTGCTGGGATGTGTGCTGGGTTGCCTGCTGGGATGTGTGCGTGGAGGGGTGGTTTGTGGGGTAAAGGGCTTGCCAACCAAATAAAATCGGTTCACATTGGGAGGCTGTTGGTTTGGTTTTTGCTCCCGTTTGCGCAAGCCGTTCTTTGACTAAAGCAAGGGTGCCGTCGGGTTTATAAAAGGGGAAAATGATTTTTTCGCCATTTTCTCCTATGCGGTAACGTTTTATAATCTCTAGAGGAATGCGGCGTTCTTCATGGAGATAGGTTTTTACAAGATTCTGCGGGCTCTGCCCTGTAGGAACCGGTGGACGGCGATAGGAACGATGGGGCGCCATAAAGGGTTTGGGGCGTGTCAAATTGAGAGTCGCGCGTGCTTCTTCTAAGGCTTGAGAGAGGCTAATGCCTTTGACTTCACACCAAAGGTCTAAAAGATCTCCTCCTGTGCTTTCTGCAAAATCATACCAAAGTCCTGCTTTACTACCACTTAAGCAAATCGATAAACTTTGACCCGCTTCACCACGTGTGTTGCCTACAATCCAATTGTTGCCTCGTTTGTGCCCTTGGGGAAGAAGCATTTCTGCTATTTTATCGGCTTGTGAGATAAGTTTTTGTTTGATTTCAAAAATTGTGCTCATGGTCATTCGTGATATTATTGTCGTTTTTCTCAAGATGTGGGAGGTGAGGATTCTGTTTTTGCTGTTCTCACCATTCGATCTGATCGTAAAGTCCCGTGGTGCTATGGGGCTTGCCAGTTTACTTTGAGAGCTTCTTTGCCGCTCTTTTCTTGCCAATAGTCGCGAAACCTCTTGGCTTGCCAAAGGGCTTGACTCTCACTCAAACCTTTTTGAAATGGCTGTGTTGGTGTTTGTTTGCTAAGAGCATGGGAAGTGGTGCCTTGAGAAAAAGGAGGAAGGGGGTGAAAGAAGGGCGGGGTGGGTATGCCTGTTTTGAGGGTGTGGTGCATGCTGGAGTCCTGTTGGGATGCCTGTGTGGAAGGGGTGGGTTTGTTGCCAAAGAGTTTGCTTTTCATTGAGTTTTTCTGAAATGGCTGTATTGGTGTTTGTTTGCCAAGAACATGGGAAGTGGTGCCTTGAGAAAAGGAGGAAGGGGGTGAAGAAGGAAGGATGCAAGAAGGTGGGGCGGATGCCTGTGAGGGTGTGGTGCATGTTGGAGTCCTGTTGGGGTGTATGTTGGGGTGTCTGTGTGGAGGGGGTGGGTTTGTTGCCAAAGAGTTTGCTTTTCATTGAGTTTTTCTGAAATGGCTGTGTTGGTGTTTGTTTGCCAAGAGCATGGGAAGTGGCGCTTTGAGGAAAGGAGGAAGGATGCAAGAAGGGCGGGGCGGATGCCTGTGAGGGTGTGGTGCATGTTGGAGTGTCCTGTTGGGGTGCCTTGTGTTGGGGTGCCTGTGGATGTCCTTGTGTGGGGAAAATGGCTTTTGTGATGAGAGCAAAATGGTCGATGTTGACGCGTTTTGCTGTGTGAATCGCCTATCCAAGTGTTGTTTTGCCGCCCTTTGTTCTGTGTTATTTTGTCCGATGCTGTTGTGGTTTTGAAACATTTTTATCCCCGCGCGTGCTTGAAAAATACGTTGTTTTTGTGATGTCAAAAATTGTCATTATAGTTGATCAAACTGCGGTAAAGGGTGTCGTTGTTCTCAGAGATGAAAGATGAGGAGCTTCCCTGTTTTTGCTGTTCTTGCCGTTCGATCTCACGGCGAAACCAGTTGCGCCATGTGGCTTGCCAGTCTACTTTGAGAGCTTCTTTGCCGCTCTTGGCTTGCCAATAGTCGCGAAACTTCTTTTCTTGCCAATGGGCTTGGCTTTCACTCAAACCTTCTGAAACTGCCGCCTTGATGTCTGCTTGCCAATGCTCAGGAAGACGGTGCCCTTTGGCAACTGAGGAAGTGGTTTTTTTGTTGGTGCAAAGCGGGATGGAGGCAGAAAGATTGCTGGGGGGAAGAGTGGTGGCGGATTTTGTTTTTTCCCCCGTGACAATTTGCGCGATAGGGGCGGAGGTAAACTCGGCTTGGGGAGCGTTTAAAGAGGGGGCGTTTTTTTGCTCCGCTTCTTCTTGTGGAGGGGAAGAGAGAGGTGAATCAAGAGCCGATGAGGAGGATGGATGATCGCTTTGTTCAAAGTTCTCTTCGAAGGAAAAACAAGGCTCTGTCTCATCAAACAAAATTTTCTTTTCTAAAACACCGTAAGGTGTTTCCTTTTCTTCTGTCTTTTGAGCTTCTGAGCTTTGTGCAGCATCTTTTGGACTTTCGTTAAGCAGTTGTTGCATCTCTGCATTGATTTTTTTGCGTTTTTTTGCCGAAGAACGACCCGCAAAGGATTTTTGTTCAAGCAATTTTTCACGCTCTTGAAAAATATTTTCGCAACGCTTGTTCCATAATCCATTGGCTAAATTTAAAATCTTACCCTCTTGGATGAGCATTTCTAAAACATTAACAAAAGTTCGCTTGTCACAACCACAAAGACGCGCTAAACGTTCTTTCGATATTTCTAAAGGTCGTCCACGGGCATACATTTCATTGAGAAGAATCGTATAGATTCCAATTTCGTGTGCGCGCATCCCACGTACACCTCCTAGAAAGTCATTTTGATACCAACAAACATATGGAAGCCTAGACGATTCATAATGAGGAGTTTCTTGTTGATTAGCGTGTTTCATACTGCAATCTACTTTCTTCTTTTTTATACATTTTTATTGATGATAAAAGCTCAAATAAGGATTTAACTTGTGTTGCTTTTGGCTCTGTTCGATGATGACTAGAGGCTTCTTTACGACGCTTATAAATGATTGGCTGTGCTTGAAGAGCATGCAAACTTACGATTTAAGATTGCGGTGATGGAAAAAATAAAGAATACCACACATTCTCAACGTACTTGCTTTTGGGCAGAAGCTTTGGAGAGTGGTCTTTTATATCCTGTAGGGTGGTTAAAGTGTTTTTATGATCCAAAAATAAAAAAATTTCCCCCGAAAAAGTAAAATTTGTTTCCTTAATTTTATCCTTTTTAGAGGATAATGCAAGCTCGTTTTATAAAAAGGACGTGTTTTTTTAAAAAGACGCGCTATATGGTGAAATTATGAATATCGATGGTTGGCGTCAAAGATTAAGAATCGCTTTGGAAAAAAGTGGGCGGTCAAAAAGATCTATCTCCCTCGCTGCCGGTAAAGGCGCGGGGTACCTTCATTCTATTCTTTCTGAAGGAAAAGAACCAACAATCGAATCCCTCTCGCGAATTTGTCACGAAATTAATATCAGTATGAATTATATTCTTTATGGTAAAGGGGCTAGCCCTGAAGATAAAGAATTTATAGAGCTTATTTCGAAACTCTCTCCGCAAGAGAGACAGGCGATTTTGACTCTTTTGCGGCGGCCAATTGACGAAGCTTCAAAATAACTTCCTTCTGTGCTTTTGAATCAAGGCGACTCCAGTATTTTATTAATATTATGTCACTCATTTTATCTCTCCTGTGTGTTTATAATTGCAATTTTGTAAGAACAAATAGAGAACAACAAAGGGGCATGAGAGGAACAAAGAATAATAGATTTTTATTTACATATGTCATTTGAACCCCGTAGATATTTAAAATATATCTTTTATGAAGGATAAAATGGTTGACATCTCTCCTATAGAGGAGATAAGACTAACGCTATATTTAGTCTTGTCAAGACAAGGCTATGCTTTATCAACTATCTAAAGGGGGAAATCATGAAAAATATTTCATTCGTTAAAGAGGATGAAATCATTATCGTTTTATGCGAAGAGGAAAATCCTTGTACTTATGAAGGACCAATCGACGAAATCGAAGAAGTGCTCGAACTGATTGAAGAATGTGAAACTGTTTATAGAGTTTTACGACTCGATCTGACAACTTCTCATGCTGAAGATGTTACGGAACAAATCGCTGATTTTTATGTCGAAAATCATGAAATGAATGAAGAAAATACACAATTGCAGCCCTTCATTTTGAATAGTGAAGCTTATCATGCTTGTTTAAATGAAAGAGCGGCTTGCGATTATGAAGATAATCTCTATGGCTCTTATGAAAAACAGCATCGTTTACGCCCATGTGATGTCTTGACAGATTATTGGTGGTAAACATGCCAAGTTATCTCAAGACTTCTTATCAAGGGATTCCACTTTATTATGCTGGAAATATGCGAAATTTAATCAGACTCGAACCACAAAAACACAACGCTATACTTTTTATATCGCAAGAGGTGGCTCAGTCTATGGCAAAAAAATTGGAGGAAGAATATTGCCGCCATGATTTTTCCGTCGTGCAATAGCAGGGTTGAAAAAGGAAGCCGCAATGAAAGGGTCCAAGTGCTTTTTCATTGCGGTGATAATGGTGTGCGTTATGCTTTCGTTCTTGGGGGGGCCCGACTTGGGGGGAGAGCTTGGGAGGAGGAGCTTTGCGGGGGTTTTCTTAACCGATATGGGAAAGGGGGGGCATGAAGAAAAGAGCCTATATATGAGAAATTGCGGAGGGGGGATGTTGAGGGGGGCAGCAGTTTTTGTGTTTTCGGGGCACAATATTGAAGGATGCATTGAAGGATGTTGTCGCCTTTAGTCCGTGTGAGGGACACAGGCTTTAAAAATATGAATGTTTCAAAGAGGATATATTGCAAAAAACACTTTAAAGATGAAGGGGAGAAAGGTCATGCCAATTATTATCGATTGTATTCAAGGAACAGAAGAATGGCAGAAAGTGCGTAATGGTTTGATTACGGCTTCTTTGTTTGAGATGGTTATGGCACAAAAAAAACAGGGGCAAAAAACTTCACGCTATCAGAGTGTGATGATGAAATTGGCGGGAGAAAGAATTACAGGAAAAACCGTTGAGGAAGGAACAACGCTTTCTCAGCGACGTGGAACAGAATTAGAACCAATCGCACGACAGCTTTATGGGGAACTTACACATACAGAACCTGAATGTATTGGCTTTGTTTTGGCTGATGATCGCGGACAAGGATTTTCCCCCGATGCTTTTGTGGGAAAAAATGGCTTATTAGAAATTAAAACAAAAAAACCTGAAATTTTGATCCCTCATTTCATGCAAAAGAATTTTCCAGCAGAACATAAAGCACAATGTCAAGGGGGATTATGGATTTCTCAACGCGAATGGGTGGATTTAATGCTCTATTGGCCGGATATGCCTCCTTTGATTAAACGGGCTTATCGTGATGAAGCGTATATTTGCAAGCTTGAAAATGAAATTAGCCGTTTTAATGAGGCTTTGGAGAAGATGGTACAGCAAATTAAGAGTGTTGGGACAGGTTTTCATCTAAGGACAGAAATTGCTTTGAAGGAGGGGGAAGAAAGGGTGCTTGGAATGAAGACAAAGCGTCTGCTGGAGGGCAAAACAAGAATGAGGCGGGCAAGAAAGGGATCGTGTGCAGCGTTGAGGAGAGGCAAAGTTCTATAAAAAGGAAAGAGCAGAGGGAGAAAAGAGCCGGTTTTTATGTTGGAGGAGGGTGTCAAACAAGGGGCGCAGGGAAGTAGGGAGCGTAGCGAACTTAAGGGACATGAATGTGAAAGCATGTTGGGAAATGGGGGGAAGAAAGGGTGCTTGGAGCGCATGCAAGGCGTATGCTGGAGAGGAAAACGAGAATGGGAGTAAGGCCAAGTGCTTAGAGGTATGGAGGTGTGATTTTGGGAGCTTTTGTGGTGCGTGCTGGGGGAGAGCGCCGCAATGAAAGGACTTGAGTGCTTTTTCATTGCGGTGACAATGGTGCGCGTTATGCTTTTGTTTTTTGGGAAAGAGTCGTTTGAGGGGCGTTTTTTTAGCCGATATGGGAAAAGGGATGTAGAGGCATGAAGAGCCTATGCATGAGGAACTGTGGGGGACGTGTTGGGGACAACCGGTGGTTTAGGGAAAAAAGGGGGAAGCCAATGGGAGGGGGGCTATTCTTTGGGGTGTGTCAATTTCAAAAGCCGCTCATAAAGCATTTTGGAGATTAAGTGCGTCATTGAAGCCATTGATTTTGACGCCATTGAAGCGCATGGTTTAAAGGATGGAGGATGTGATGAAGCCAATGGAGGCTGGGGGAAAAAATTGAGGCTTATAGAGAAGGCTTATAGGGGCAAGAAGAGAGAGGCAAAAGAAGAATAAAATGGTGCTGCGAGAGAGGATTGAACTCTCGACCTCTCCCTTACCAAGGGAGTGCTCTACCACTGAGCTACCGCAGCCCTTTTCAATCTTTGCGCTGTCTTGTGCCATATTGTCAGAAAATAGGCAAGAGAACATTTGTATATTCTTGCAAGAAAACGTATCTTATGTCATGACATATGTTTCTTATATGCTTAAATATTTAAGGTTATGAGTTGCTTGGATAGAAGCTCAACACTGTTTAAAAGGTTGCGCAATGACACAAATGTATCAAAAACAAAAACAAAATGAAATGAATCATCAAGATGAAAAAGCAAAACGACGTCAAGAAAGATTGGCGCAACAATTGCGTCAAAACCTGAAACGTCGAAAAGAACAATGCCGAAAAAGAGCACAAACAGAGCTCTAAAATGCAAAAAGCTCTAAAATGCAAAAAAATGTTTTTTAGTGAAGCTTTGCAACCAAACTTCTCAATAATTTGTTCTCATATTTAGAATGCGTTCTAAAACGATTAATAAAGCATAACTTCCCGAAGGGGGATAATCCTTTGGAAGGGCAGGCACAAAGGAAAAGAGGGAAAACACTATGGATTCTATTCAAATTGTTGGGGGAGAAAAACTTAAAGGAACAATTCCTATATCAGGAGCAAAAAATGCTGCCTTGCCTCTTATGATTGCGGCGCTTTTGACAGAAGAAACGCTTACTTTAGAAAATATTCCTCATCTGGCCGATGTCGAATTGCTTATTCGTATTCTCAATAATCATGGTGTGGGATATGCCGTTGATGGACAAGAGTTTAACGATGAATGTGTGAATTCAAGAACAATTCATTTTACGGCGCAAAAAATAGCCACAACACGGGCGCCATACGAACTGGTGAAAAAAATGCGTGCAAGCTTTTGGGTTATCGGACCTCTGCTTGCACGATGCGCAGAGGCTTATGTTTCGCTTCCTGGAGGATGTGCTATTGGAACAAGACCTGTCGATTTTATCCTTGAAGGACTCAAAACTTTAGGCGCACAGATTTCGATCGAAAATGGATATGTTCATGCAAAAGCGCCAAGGGGCTTAAAAGGTGATCACTATCGTTTCCCTAAAGTCACTGTTGGGGGAACCCATGTGCTGCTGATGGCGGCGACAACGGCAAAGGGAACAACCGTTCTTGAGAATGCGGCTTGTGAGCCAGAAGTGACAAACCTTATTCGAACCCTGAATGCTATGGGGGCTCAAATAACCGGTGAAGGAACAACAACGCTTACAATTGAAGGGGTGAAAAAACTTAAAGGGACAAAAATACGCGTTATTGCTGATCGAATCGAAGCGGGGACATATGCAATGGCTGTTGCTATGACAGGAGGAGATGTCTTTCTTAAAAATGCAAATCCTAATCATCTCACAAAAGTGCTTAAGGTGCTCCAAAAAACAGGACTCGAGATTCAAATAGAACCTCAAGGAATTCATGTTAAGCGAAATCCAAAGAACACCAAAATTATGCCCGTTGATATTAAAACAGGACCTTATCCTGCTTTTCCAACCGATCTCCAAGCCCAATTCATGGCGCTCATGACACGGGCTGAAGGAACCGCGCATATTACAGAGACGGTTTTCGAAAATCGTTTTATGCATGTTCAAGAACTCAATCGCTTAGGAGCACAGATAAAGCTTGATGGGCAGACGGCAACCGTCTATGGAACAGAGAATTTGCAAGGGGCTCCCGTTATGGCGACGGATTTGCGTGCTTCTGTTTCTCTTGTGATTGCAGCGTTGGCGGCAAAGGGGGAAACAATCGTCAATCGTGTCTATCATCTTGATCGTGGATTTGAGAGATTAGAAGAAAAATTAGTCCGTTGTGGCGCAAAAATCCAACGCATCACAGTGTAATTCTCTTCGAAGGTATTCGGTCTGCCTTTAAGGGGTTTGATCTCAAGAAGCAAGCTTTGTTCATTTTCTCAATAAACGCGGGGCTTATCTCATGGTTTTGGAGCTTTTACGAGCGGGCATAAAAGTTTGAGAGGCGGGTGGGGCTCATAAAACAAACAAATAAAGACTGTTTTTAAATTTTATTGCTAATTTCATGAAATTACTTTATTGGTAAGAGAATGTTTTGGTCGTCTACGCAGCGATCAACAGGGAATGAAAGACCCTAAACTTGAGACACGTATTTATCCAGCTTTATGGATATCCCGGATTTCCGGGAGCTTTTGTTATGTCCAGGTGCTCTCTAGCACTAAAAGCAAAAGGCTGAGTCAAGTTTCAGCTCTTTCAACTCCCGGAATACCAATGCGAGGGCGCTCGCAACCGGCAGGGGAGCTTGAAGTGAAAGCTAAAAATCCACACTTTAACGACATTTCGATAGGCAGAAAAATTCGCTTTAAAAGAACAATGATCGGAATGTCGCAAAAGCAATTAGGCAGTCAGTTAGGTGTGACTTTTCAACAAATCCAAAAATATGAAAAAGGCTCTAATCGTATAGGAGCTGGGCGTTTACAAGAAATTGCCGATATTCTCAATGTTCCTATTTCTTTTTTCTACTCCGATCTCTCAACAAAAGAAAATGTCTTGTATTGCTGTGATGAAAGGATTTCAAGTAAAGAAGAGCATATCCTTTTGAAAAGTTTTAGAGAGCTTAAACCTAAAAAGCAGAAGGCAATTTTGTGTTTGATTGTCTCATGAGATAAAAACACTGTTTTAAATTTTATTGCTGGTCTCCAGAAATTATTTTATGAACAAGCACCAGGGTTCTCGTCGTACAGTGTGGTTGAATGGTGGAACCCAAAGCCTGAAAATCCAAGATGAAACATTAGCCTGCTTTATAAGTATCGCGAGATTCCGGGAGTTTTTGCCATGTCCAAGTGCGCTCTAGCACTAAAAGCAAAAAAGCTGACTGAACTCAGTGTTTTTGACTCCCGGAATACGCATAAGAGGCGCTCGCAACCGGCAGGGGAGCTTGAAGTGAAAGCTAAAAATCCACACTTTAACGACATTTCGATAGGCAGAAAAATTCGCTTTAAAAGAACAATGATCGGAATGTCGCAAAAGCAATTAGGCAGTCAGTTAGGTGTGACTTTTCAACAAATCCCAAAATATGAAAAAGGCTCTAATCGTATAGGAGCTGGGCGTTTACAAGAAATTGCCGATATTCTCAATGTTCCTATTGCCTTTTTTTTACGCTGATCTCTCAACAAAAGAAAATGCTTTGTATTACTGTGATGAAAGAATTTCAAGTAAAGAAGAGCATATCCTTTTGAAAAGTTTTAGAGAGCTCAAACCTAAAAAGCAGAAAGCAATTTTAAGATTAAATTTTCGTTAGAATCAAAAAAAAATTAAAGAGGCTCTTGCTAAATAATAAATTATTATATAAAGCTTTTTCTAGAGAAGGGGGTTAACATTTCTCCTCCCCCCCCCCGCAGAAATGTCCAAATAAAACCTCCTTCTCATCATTTTAAAAATCACGAAAATTTTTATCCTTTATCTTTTATCCTTTTAAAAAGAGTGACTTATTTGTGCTAGAAAAGTTGCTGTATTAGGCAAATTGGAGGGCGGGGTGTTTTTAGGATTTGGGAAGGGCTGGAAAAATCATCTTGCCAAATAGAGTTCTCAAAAGGAAATCTTGGAGAGCAATCATCCAAAGGGCGCACAGTGGAGAGCGATCATCAAAGGGGCGGCTTAAAAGAAGCTACCAAAAATCCGGAACTTCAGGCTTTAAATGAGGACCAATCCGTACCGCTGAGACCTTTTCTGCTAAACCGGTGCGATCTGAAATCTCAACCGCTAAACCACAAAGGGTGGCGGGACCACACGCCGGTTCAAAACGGTCTTGCTTCGTCTTATAAAGAAAACGGTGTAAGGGTTCTTCTTTATCCATTCCAAGAGAGGAGTTATAATCTCCACACATGCCTGCATCTGTTAAATAGGCGCTCCCACCTTCTAAGATCTGCGCGTCAGCCGTGGGAATGTGCGTATGTGTGCCAACGATAACACTCACACGACCATCAAGAAAATGGCCTAAACATTGCTTCTCGCTTGTCGTTTCTGCGTGAAAGTCAAAAATAATCGTGTCGGCTTGCTCCATCAACGAACAGGCAAGAAGAATATTTTCCGCTGTTTCAAATGGATCTTCTACTTTGCACGGCATAAAAACGTTGCCCAACAGATTGGCGACAAGAACACGGGCGCCATTTTTTGCCGTAAAAACACCAGCACCTTTTCCGGGAGTTTCTTTCGAAAAATTGGCAGGGCGTAAAAAACGATCACTCTCATGGGCATACTGCAATGCTTCTTTGTGAGAAAAAGCATGATTGCCCGTGGTGACAACATCAACACCGGTCATCAAAAGATCTTGATATGTCTCTTGCTTAAGACCAAAACCACCAGAGGCATTTTCACCATTTACCACAACAAAATCAAGCTGCCATTTCTCAATCAGTTGAGGAAGGTGTTCAAAAACAGCTTTACAGCCTGTGCTACCAACAATGTCACCTAAAAATAAAAAACGCATAGGCGCTTTAATCACACTTTAACATTTTAAGAAACCTTTTTCTGTAAAAATTCCTTGTACCTGTAGATCATGTTCTGCTGCGGGAATAGAGAAAACCTCCTGACATGAAAACCCTATGCCCCATAATGTCATTTGATGCCCTTGTTTTTCAAGAGCTTCAACCGCACGGTCATAGTATCCCCCTCCATAGCCAAGACGGTGACAGTGACGATCAAACGCAGAAAGCGGAACAATAATATTATTGGGGACAACAACCTCATTGTCGGCACTGGGACCAAAGGTGCCAAAACGCATGGGCTCTAAAATCGTGCTGGGCGAAAATGCACGGAAAATCATGGTGGTGGAATCAAGCACTGCTGGTAAGGCTAAACGTCCACCGCGTAACGCTACAGCATCCAGTAAAGGACGCGGGTCAATTTCCGATTTAATGGGCCAATAGCCTGCTAAAATGAGGCGTGAAAAATCGGTTCCCTTCTTTTCAAGGTATTCAATAAAGTGGCAACAAGCACGTTGCGAAAAGAGTGCACGCTCTTCTGTTAAAAGAGCATCACGACGCGATAAACCGCTTTTGCGTTGCTGTGTGCGAAGAGATGAAGCAGATTCACAGAGGGGATTTTGTGTCATTGTCTCGTCAATTGTTTTATAAGATGCTGGTATTTTATCCATTGTTGGCGTTTTGTAAATCTCTGTTAGGACAAGAGCTGTGCTCATGAAAAAAAGCATGAAAAAAGTGTGTGCTCTTTATAGGGGGTATCTTGGTGCAACAAGCCGCTTTTGCGCTGCTTGTGTGCGAAGGGGTGAAGCAGATTCACAGAGGGGATTTTGTGTCATTGTCTCGTCAATTGTTTTATAAGATGCTGATATTTTATCCATTGTTGGCGTTTTGTAAATCTCTGTTAGGACAAGAGCTGTGCTCATGAAAAAAAGCATGAAAAAAAGTGTGTGCTCTTTATAGGGGGTATCTTGGTGCGATAAACCGCTTTTGCGCTGCTTGCGTGCGAAGGGGTGAAGCAGATTCACAGAGGGGATTTTGTGTCATTGTCTCGTCAATTGTTTTAATAAGATGCTGGCATTTTATCCATTGTTGGCGTTTTGTAAATCTCTGTATGGACAAGAGCTGTGCTCATGAAAAAAAGCATGAAAAAAAGTGTGTGCTCTTTATAGGGGGTATCTTGGTGCAACAAGCCGCTCTTGCGCTGCTTGCGTGCGAAGGGGTGAAGCAGATTCACAGAGGGGATTTTGTGTCAGTGCTGTCTGTTTTATAAAATAAAGCCCCTCGTCATTTTTATTTCTTGAAAAGAGAGTATCGTCATTGGTTTTATGTAAAAGGATGCTCTCAATTTTTATCTGGAAAATTTTTATTGATGTAAAAAGGGTGATCCACAACAGCCGATGGAAAAAGCTGATCCCGGGAACCTATACAAATAGGTGGGCGCCATATGAAAAAGCCCACGGGCTTGATCAGGGACAGCTCCCTTGGAGATCATTAAGGTCTCAGGAATACGTTATTTCCTGTCGAGAAGCGCAGAACACCCTCCTTAATATAAAACAATTTCAGAGTTTCTGCTAGGGATAAAATAACCTCGCTCTCTTCTTTTTCATAAAGTATTTCAGGAGAGATTGATGATATTGTTGGTGGTTGCTCGAAATGATGGATGGCTTATTCAAAGTAAAAAAGCAAAAATATGAGTGGGGGTGGGTGTTTGAGTGACGTAGAACGGTTTATTGGCAATCGCTTGACTGGCTCTTTTGGGACAATGCTTGATTTTTATGTTTCGCGGGAATACTTGGAGGAGCTTTGAAGGGAATATTTCTTATTCAAGGATGTTGGTTGAACTGGTGTTGCACCTTTGAAGTTTTTGCCTTGTGAAGCCATATTTCAGGGCTGTTTTATCAACTTTGAGGGGGGGAGGAGAGCCGATACGGTATGTGCTGCTATGGTTGAAGCTTAAAAATAAAAAACAGATGATGATAGTTTATCAGAGGCGCTAAGCGATGTTGTAAGCTTTTTTAAAAAAGTATTTTTTGAGGATCGTGTTTACAAATTTTTTTTATCCATGATGGAAGGTGTGAAAAGAAGAAACGGCTGAAGAGGACTCAAGCGTGAAGCGTTTGCTTGCTATGAGAGAAATTCTGTAGGGGGTATATTGGAAATGTTTGGACGCTGCCTGCAATACAAAAAAGGTCCAAATTCAAAAAAGGCACTGTCAATTGTGTGTGGGGGGTGTGGTTATAAGCAGGGGCAGTTTATTGAGTGGAATGTGAAGCCGGCTTGCGTTTTATCTAGGTTTGAAAGCATGCCGTAAAGTGTCTTGTTCTTGAATGGTTTTAAAGAGCTTGGGGTGATTGTTCGTCTAACAGAGCTTGCACGCGCTTTTGAATTCTGCGCATTTGTGGAGTGTAATCCAATGCTGTTTCATCAATCTTAAGAGCCAAGTTTTGGACGCTCTGTTGCTTCCATGGTAATGGCTAAGTTTCAAAAAAAGGCACTGTCAATTGTGTGTGGGGGTGTGGTTATAAGCAGGGGGCTTTTAGTTTATTGAGTGGAATGTGAAGCCGGCTTGCGTCTTATCTAGGTTTGAAAGCATGCTGTAAAGTACCTTGTTCTTGAATGGTTTTAAAGAGCTTGGGGTGATTGTTCGTCTAATAGAGCTTGCACGCGCTTTTGAATCCTGCGCATTTGTGGATAGTAATCCAATGCTGTTTCATAAGCTTTAAGAGCAAGTTTTGGACGCTCCGTTGCTTCCATGACAACGCCAAGTTCAAAAAAAGCACTATAATTGCGCGGCTCAAGTTCAAGAGCATGGTTGAGATCAAGCAGGGCAAGCTTGAAATCGTTCAGTTGAATGTGAATCCAAGCACGCCTTACCCAAGCTTCAGAATGAGTAGGTAAAAGTGCAAGAGCATTGTCAATATAATCAAGCGCAAGTCCATAATCATCGCTGTTGAGTGCATTTTCAGCCCATGACATTAAAAGATCAATCGTCTCACTCCCCGATTGGGACCATAAATGTTGAAGTTGTTGACTGATCTTTTTCGCTTTAGCAACATCAGCACAATATTTCAATTCTTTGAGTAAACGTGAAATTTCTGCTTCTTTGCGTTGCTTAACTCTGTCAACATGGGAAAGCTGCTCTTTGTCAAGATCTTCAAGAATAACCGCCGAGGAATCAGAATCGGAGGGCGTTGAGGAAGGGGGAGGAGAATTGGGAATAAGATCATCTAACGGTAAAAGCGATTGTGGAGAAGGCCGATCTTCAGGAAGAGAAGGAGGATTTTGCCCATAGCTCGAGGGAACAAAACAAAAAACGCCAACAAAAAAAAGAAAAAACGCGCGCTGAAAAATACAGAAAAAACGCAGCTGAAAAAATCGAAAGGCTTTTAAAAAAATAAAAGAATCCATAAAAACAAGCCCCCAAAAGATAAATCACCAAATATTATCAAATACTAGACTTGTAATCAACGGACTTATAACCAAAAAAACGCAAGAAAAAATTTTTAAGCCTACAATCAAAGTAGGCATAAAAACATTGACCTTAAAGAAATTAGCCCTAAAAGAATTAGCCCTGACGTGCTCTAAAACGTGGGTTCGTTTTATTAAGAATATAAACACGACCCTTACGACGCACCAAACGATTGTTACGGTGGCGCTCTTTTAGTGCTTTAAGCGAATTTTTAATTTTCATCATATTCACCGTTTAAATAGTTTACGTAACACAACACTATAATACTATAATACAACACTAAAATATAATACCACAACCCCAATAGACTGCTTACTCTATGAGCATTGCATTGCGATATCGTACTTGCATTATAACATCACACGATACACTTTTTCACTGTGATCACAAAAAGAAAAGCGCACTCTTAAGGTACGCATTAACACACTTCATTAGCACAACGATAAGTGAAAATTGCAAAAAAGTAGGAGAGATTTAACAAGAAGTCTTATTCTTGTCAAGGGTATATCCCTTACAAATTCCTTAGGGTGTGTTAATGGTTGCCTTGAAGGTAAAAATTTTCTCGTAAAAAAAGGACACAAAAAAGCACAAAGAGTGGAAAAAAGTAAAAGTTTCCTATTTGTGAGAAAATAATCCTGTTTTTTCGTAAAATATCATCGTTAAGTAAGGCTCATGTAAAATTTATAACATGAGGTGTTTTTTGTTCGTGTGTGAGGATCTTCTTAAGGCTTATTCTTAAAACCTAAAAAATAAACCGCATGATGATGACAAAGATGATGAATTGATAAGGATAAATTTCTATTGTTCAGAGAAAACATAGTAAAATAAGAGTTTTGCATAGTCTTAAGGTTTTCTCATTGCAAATCTGTGTATCTTTAAGCATAGCATTCGCTGCTTGCATATCATAAGCGGGATTGATCTATGGTAAAGATACTTGAAGATAAGGAATAAAACGGTCTTTTATGAATGCTTTCAAGTACAAGAGAGTGTTGTAACATTGGGGGCTGACAAAGCGGTGTGATGAGGTTGGTGTTTACGCTTCATAAGCTTGAAGAGGGTGGTGCACTATGAATGTTTAAGCTATTACTGAGAGCTTTCGCTCTATGACGGGGGCTACTGTTGTGAAGTGGTGGCAATGTGCATTGGCCAAGTGTTTCTTTAAAACAAGTGCGTAAATTGGCAACACAAGTGTCTTCTGTTTGAGGCTTTTTATTTTACGTGAGGGGTGAGAGGATGTTTGGTTTGGGAATGGATAAGCTTAGTGCTGTAATCATATCCTGTAATTATATCTTTGACGTGGAGATCAGGGACGGAGCGCTTGGTACTTTTAATGAGGAATTAAATCTGTGCTGTTAGAGTGAAAGATTATGCATAAATTTCTCTTTTAAGGCAATAGTTTATGATTCTTTGCAACCCAATTATTTCTACGTGGGTGGAGTGCTGGATATTGTCAAACGGAGGGGGAATTCAAATTATCCGGTGAGGGAACCAGTATAGTGAGAATATACTTTGGCTCTTGAATGTGGATAGTTTGAATTCCTTTTAATATCCATGCTGTAGAAAAATTTGACCTTCCCAAGGGTGGTCTATGATGATGTTTATTGAAAGAGTGAAAGGTTCACATTGTCTGGCGATAAACGTAATAAAAGCATGTCATAATACCAATTTATATACATGTTGCAAATGCCAAAGAGAGCTGACGTAATGATCATTGGTATCCCGATCGATAGGGGTAATGACTCTCTTCCTACTGCGAGGTATGTTAGACAAAGAATTCCTGCCATTAATAAAAAGCCTATCGCTAGGATTTTCGTTACGAAAACAATGGGTTTACGAAAGGTTAAAAGAAAGAGGAACAACATATGTCTAAATGGACCCCCTTTACGTTTTTGAGGAGGAACAGACTGTGCCTCATTTAAAGTTGCTTCCTTATTTTCATTGTTTTCATTTTTGAGTTTGTTTGAAGAGATACCCTCCATTATTTTCCCCTTTTGTATGGTATTTTTGCTATAAAAAGATCTAAGTTCGTGCTGAACGTTAATCACATATTAAGATAAGATACAAGCGAAATTACTTTATTATTGTTAGAAATGAAGTATTTTTTTCGCGCAATGAGCGTTTTAAAGGCAATGATAGTGTTAAAATGATAGTATTTAAAAGTATAGTTTAGCTTTATCAGGATAATAAAATAAACATTTATATTTATAAATTATTAGGTGCTCTTGAAAGAAGCTTGGATTGAGAAAAATTGTGGGAACTTCATGAAGCGCTGGTCTGTTGGGTGTGACGGATGTCATTGCTGAGCAGGATTAGAGAGTTACAGACAATCTCTTATGGGTGGTAAGAATATGCGTAAACAAAGTGCGTTTACGATAAGGGGAGTTCATAAAGAATTGTGCGAGATGCAATAAAAAGCTGCCATAAAACCAATGCGCATTATACGGTGGTGATGTGCCTTATAATTCATTGTCTTAACAGGATTAAAAGGTGAAAAAATTGATGCACTAAAAAAAGGGCGGGTTTTGTGAGAGAAGAAAAATTGATCTGAAAAGAAGAAACTTAAGCCTTTGGGGAGAAGTTCAGGAAACCTTTTCGAGGAATGTGTTGGGGGAATTCACGAAAGAAGACAATCTTCTATCCGTTGAAGGAAAAAGAGAGAGGAGAAAAAGAAGAAAGTTGCTATGCTGGAGGGGGGTATCGTCTGGCCGATATTGGGCCGAATTCTCGAGAGTTGTTTGGGGAGAGTAATACGTTTTACCTCTTTGCAGCGATTTTATGGAAAACAAAACGATGCTTTTGTGAAAAAATGAACATAAGAAGAGAAGCTAGAGATAATAAAAGCGCAATCATGGGGATTGGTATCTATGGGGTGCAATAGATCAGTCTATTATTCTTAAAGATTGGCATTAAAAGAAAAATGAAGGGGCTGCGTATGTTATGGGGGAATATTTATGCGGTGGAAGGTGGAGGGGTGATGAACTTGGGGGCTGGCGAATTGCTTTTAGTCGTGGGGGGACTTTTTTGAGAAAAGGAGGAGGAGCTGTTGGATTGTTGATTGGTGTGGTTTTGTGTCTTTGAGGGTGGGGGCATGGAAGAGAAGGAGCTTGTAGGAGGGCTTCACGCCCTGTCAGGGGCGAATTAAAAGGTTAGGGGCGCTGTTGAAGCCGCGGGATATCGGTGTGGGGTGAAGCTTTGTTTTTTCAGTTCATTGGGAGATAGTGTGAAAAAGCATTTGTATGTATGTGGGCTTAAGATTTGTTGGCTGGTCCCAATAATTGGATGACGTGCCCCATTTTGCGGTGGGGGTGAACAGTGCTTTTGCCATATAAATGGATCGAGGTGTGCTCTTGCTTTAGAAAATATTTTAACGTGCTAAAATTGTTACCAAGAAGATTGGTCATTTGGCAATCGCTATGGCGATAGGGACTGCCTAAGGGAAGTCCGCAAATAGCACGGATATGCTGTTCAAATTGTGAAGTTATGCATGCCTTTTGTGTCCAATGACCAGAATTATGGACACGCGGCGCTAATTCATTCACTAAAAGATGACCATCCGTTAAGACAAAAAACTCAATACAAAGAACACCAACATAATCGAGGGCATCCATGACTGTTAAGCTGATTTCTTGAGCTGCTTTTTGCACGTCAAGTGGAATATGGGATGGAACAAAGGATTTATGAAGAATTCCGTGTTTGTGTTGGTTTTCAGGGCAATCATAAAAAATATGTTCCCCTTGTTTTGTGCGGGCAGAAAGAACCGAAATTTCCGATAAAAAAGGAACTATTTCTTCCAAAATACAAGGCTGTTCCTGAAAAGTCCTTAAGGCTTCGTCAAGGGTTTGTTCATTGGGGTGATCAAGCTTGATCTGGTTTTTTCCGTCATAACCAAAACGACGCGTCTTTAAAAGACCACGTCCGCCTAAAGTATCAAGAGCGGAAAGAAGAGAAGAAGAATTGTCAATAGCGTGCCATGACGCGGTGCCAATCCCTTGATCACGCAAAAATTGCTTCTCAAAAAGTCGATCTTGCGTGATCTCTAATGCTTTGGAAGAAGGATAAACAGGCTTACTCTTTTCTACATATTGAACCGTTTGAAGAGAAAGATTTTCAAATTCATAGCTGACAACATCACATTGAGAAATAAAATGATCTAAAGCTGATGTATCGTCATAGGAGGAAACAATATGGTTGTTTGCTGTTTGAGCGGCTGGGCAATCGGCTTCAGGGCAAAAAATAACGGTTCGAAATCCTAATTCTGCGGCCGCTATGGCGAGCATCCGTGCTAATTGTCCGCCCCCGATTAAACCAATGACGCTGCCTGGAGGTAACATGGCTGAGGGAGTGGCGTTGGAGGAGAGAGTAGTGTTGGCTGAGGGAGTGGCGTTGGCTGAGGGGGCGTTGGAGGAGAGGGTGGCGTTGGCTGAAGGGGTGACGTTGGAGGAGAGGGTGGCGTTGGCTGAAGGGGTGGCGTTGGAGGAGAGAGTAGTGTTGGCTGAGGGGGCGGCGTTGGCTGAGGGAGTAGTGTTGGCTGAGGGGGCGGCGTTGGCTGAGGGGGCGGTGTTGGCTGAGGGGGCGGTGTTGGCTGAAGGGGTGGTGTTGGCTGAAGGGGCAGTGTTGGCTGAGGGAGTAGTGTTGGCTGAGGGGGCGTTGAAAAACGGTGCCATTTTAAACCTCCGTTACAGGCGTTTGGGCAACATTGGCTGTTTGTTGTTGACGCCAATCTTCTAATCGTTGGGCGAGATCATGGTCATAAACGGCCATAACGGCTGCGGCTAAAAGTGCTGCATTAATTGCGCCTGCTTTGCCAATTGCTAATGTGCCAACGGGTATCCCTGCTGGCATTTGCACGATTGAAAGCAAAGAATCTTGACCAGAAAGAGAATGAGAATGCACTGGAACGCCAAAAACAGGAAGAGGAGTAAGGGCTGCTAACATACCTGGAAGATGCGCTGCACCCCCCGCTCCGGCAATTAAAACTTTAAACCCTGCTTCTTTTGCTTCTTTTGCAAATTGATAAAGGCGTTCAGGAGTTCGGTGTGCTGAGACAATATGCGAACTATGAGAAATACCAAGACTCGTCAAAATATCTGCACTATGGCACATCGTTTGCCAATCCGATTGGCTCCCCATTAAAATCGCGACATCACATGATTTTTTCATCATTCACTATCCTTTTCAAAGGTTCAATGCGATTCTTTATCATTATTTTTTTAAAGTTTTATATTCTCTTTGCAAAGCCAATTGATGACAGAGAAACAGTTATTTTTCAAATAAGGTGGAAAGCTAAAAATTTAAAGGGGGAGACCAAGAGATGAAAAACTAAAGTATTGAAGGCATGAAGCACTTCTTTTTTTGGGGGGAGATGAATTTTGAGGAGAGGTGTTAAGGGGTGGTGTTGGATCCATGAGGCTGTTAAGCTTGCGGCATTGTAAAAGGGAAAAATATATTGGGAAAAATACATTGATTATAAGTTTTTTAAAAAAATGTCTTACTTTTTATTTGCTAAAATAAACAAGATCACCATATGATATAAAATCTGTTGCAATTTGAAACATTGCTTATGAGAAAAAGAGATTTTTATGGCGAAAATGCGTTGCAAAGTGAGGATATTCTTTTGAGAAATAAGGATATTCTTTTGAGAAATAAAGAGATGTATATCTCTCGATTTCAAAGCCTATTTATTTTGTTGTTCAAGTGATTCTTTTGTGAGTGGGGGGATATAATCTTTATAATTGTCAATATATATTTAACAATGGCTGATATTAAGGGGAAGCGAATAATCAACGCTTTTGTGCTTTTAACGCTTTTGTTGCGATCTGTTTCTTAGCGATTATATCGTTTTTTCCCTTAAATATAATGGCAATATCAATCGCGAATGACGAATTGTGAATAATAAATCCATGGTCTCTTTTTTGCCCAATTTTGTAATATGGTGAATGCTGAAATAAATAAGAGTTAAACAACGGATGTAAAGGAGATTTAAAAGCTATGTTTCTTCCATTTTTAATCGCTTTAGGTACTGCTGTAACGACTATGTGTGGTAAAAAAAATATAAGTTATGCTTTGTGGGCAATTTTATTCGTTGTCATTCTTCTCACTTTCAATCATCACGCAACTTCTACTTTAAATTTATCTTTTTGAGAGAATAGCCATGGAACATGTTGAACAAAAAAACCCTCACTTCGTCATCTTTATGAATACGCTAGGACTCTTTGGGTTATCCATTGTCTTGGTGGTGGCTTTTTATTATCAATTGGTAAAGTTTGAGTTACCTTGTCCCCTTTGTTTGCTGCAGCGCGTTGGATTGATACTGGCAGGTTGTGGGTTCTTGCTCAATATTCACCATAAGGTGAAAAATACCCATTATGGTATGGTTATTCTCGGTTGTATGGTAACCAGTGCTGTGGCAGCACGACAAGTGTTTTTGCATATCACACCCGATGATTTAGGATATGGTTCAACGTTCTTTGGATTGCATTTTTATACTTGGGCTTTCATTATTTCTGTCCTTTGTATCTTTGCTGTCTCATTTGTCATGATTTTAGGCGAATTGGCACACAAGTTCAAAGAATTTTCTCCTTTTCCAGTCTTGAGTAAAGCAGCAAGTTTCTTATTTGTATTTTTGATTGCGGCAAATTTGATTTCTACCATACTGGAATGTGGTGGTGGGCAATGTGCCGATGATCCTGTAAGGTATGAGTTGTTATCAAGTTGGTTCCCTTCATAGTTTCGAATTTGTTTAATAATCCCTCATCGTAATTTTTATTGTTAAAGAGGCGGAATATTTAAAAATCCGCTTCTTTTTTATTTATTGGGAAGACATTTTAGCAAGATTGTTCGATAATCTGATCTTTTATACTAACGCTGGCTTTTATGAGCGCTGGCGATTGATATTTTTTTAGCGAAGATTTGTACTGTGCACCTTTTATGCTGTCTTTTGAGAGAGATGAAGGGATTGATTGGCTTGGAGGCGTTTGTAGAGAAGCCCCGGACTGCTGAGCCACGTGGGTTAAGAAGCCTCGTTTTTTAGAGCATTAACGATAAAAATTTTTTGTTCTTGATTTTTCGTAACATTGTGTTAAATAAGTTTTTGTATTCATTTTGGTGCTTCTAAAGTGTTTTTATTGCTTCTAGAGGGATTAATTTAAAATTTTGAAAGTTATGTGAATAATTTTCTGGAGAGGTTTGTTTATTAGAGGCAAACCTTTTTTTTTATCTAACTTTTAGATGTTTTCTTTCAGTGTGAAGCCTTTTTTGAGAAAAAGGTAAGCGTCTTGATGATGCCTCTTTTTTTATTAATATATTGATTTATAATGATAAATAACCATTTTTAACATAAAGCACTTCGCTGAATATAATAAAAATTTCTCATCACCAGTTCTCTTATATTAAATCAATTAAAATTACTTGCTTGTACATCATAAGCGGGGGGCATGTGGGGCAAAACTGTACAAGAAAGGCATGCCTTTAATGAAGAGTCTCTTGAACCGAAGGCTGTCTGCAACATTGGGAGCTGGCAGAGTTTTTGTGATGATGCCAGCCTCGTTCTTCCATAAGCGTAAACTTGTTTCTCCATAAGCGTAAAGATAAGGGGGCTGAAAGGATTTTATACACTTCATGGGGGCTTTAACCATTCCTTTACGGGCGGCGTTTTGCAAAATGGGTGTGACGAGCGTTGAGAGATCTTTCTTTAAAATAAGCGTGTGAATATGCAACGCAAGTCTATTCCTTTTGGTGCGTTTTATATTACGAAAAAATATTGACTTATAAGGATAAGTTATCGTTGCGAATGTTGAATGAGAAAAACGAAAAGCTTCTCTCATCTCAAACTTTCTTATAGTCAATTAATTAAATGTACTCTTCTACGTTACAAAAAGCACTGGATGTAAATAAAAATTCTTTTAAAAGTCGTAAAATGCTTTTTACAACCCCTTTTGATGGCTAGAATTTGTCGAAAAATTTTATGCTGGTCAATACAAATAATAGGGCAGTTTATATCTATGATTTAAGTGAAAATAGGGGGGATTTAGATGAAAAGGGAGGCGAGATTTTAATGACAGTTGTTGAATACGTTATTGTGTAATGCATTTTTTACAGATTTTCTGCTTTCTGTAAATACGTAAAAGCGTAAAAACGGAAATATGTAAAAAAGGAAGCTGGGACTTTATGCGTGGTGTATGATTTTATCATGGCATGGAATGTGGAGAGAATAGAGGGGGTGGGGTGAAGAGGCGGGGGTGTTGAGGAGAGAGGAGAAGAGAGTGTGGGGATGAAGAGGTGGGGGTGTTGACGAGAGAGGAGGGTGTGGGGGTGAAGAGTTTATGAAGGGAAGGGGGAGTTGGGATGAAGCGAGGGAGGGGGAGTTGGGATGAAGAGGCGGGTGTGTTGACCAGAGAGGAGAGAGGGGGTGGGGAAAGTTGCTTTTGAAGTGAGATTGACCGGTGCTTTGTGTGATCTTACTTTAGGATAGCGAAGGGGCAAGAATATTTTAAAATAGGACGTATCTGTCGCGTTTGATGCAACATCATTCTTTGTGGTGTTGTGATCTGAAGTGCTTGGGGGAGATTGGCTAGGCAAGAAGCTGTATTGTTGACAAACCTATGTTTACAAAGTGGTGCGAGGGGAATTTGAAAGTTTCATTTGGCTGCTTTCTGTAAATGTGGAGAAGCATCAAAACGTTGATCCGTAAAATGTAAAATGATGCGGAGGATTTATGCTTTGTGTGCGCTTTTGCTTAATCAGAAATCAACCACAAGATTGCTTTTTGTTTTTTCGGCTGGAGCTCTCTAAAATTTTTCAAAAGTGAATGTTCTTTTTCGCTGTATGTTTCTTGATCATAGTGTGAGGCATTTTTTTCTACTGAGACATCTTCTTTTGTCACAATGTCTGTATAAAAAAAGCTCATGGGAACTTGTAGTTTTTGGGCGATTTTGAGTAAACACCCTGCGCTTACACGATTGAAGCCTTTTTCATATTTTTGGATTTGTTGGAAACTGACGCCTAAATAGTTTCCTAATGCTTTTTGAGAAAGCCTCATGGCAATTCTTCTTTGACGAATTCTTTTGCCTATCAAAATGTCGATAAAATTTGGATTTTTGGTTTGCACTTCAAGCCTCCCTCCGGTTGCGAGCGCCCTCGCATTGGTATTCCGGGAGGTTGGATTCACTGAACTTAAACAGTCTCTTGTTTTTAGTGCTTAAAGCACTTGGACATAACAAAAGCCCCCGGAATTTCCGGGATAGCCATAATTGTTTATGTGTTAAGTTTTAAGGAATCCAACTCCTTATTGACCGCTGCGTAGACGACCAAAAAACACAGGCTAATTCATAAAGTAATTTCAGGAAATTGGCAAGAAAAATCAATATCCCATAAAATGGCGTGATTTGGAAGGGTGTGGAGTGCTGGTTTGAGTTTTACTTAAGGAGGTATAGAATGGAATAATGGTAATTGTTGTGCTTTTGCTTAATCAGAAATCAACCACAAGATTGCTTTTTGTTTTTTCGGCTGGAGCTCTCTAAAATTTTTCAAAAGTGAATGTTCTTTTTCGCTGTATGTTTCTTGATCATAGTGTGAGGCATTTTTTTCTACTGAGACATCTTCTTTTGTCACAATGTCTGTATAAAAAAAGCTCATGGGAACTTGTAGTTTTTGGGCGATTTTGAGTAAACACCCTGCGCTTACACGATTGAAGCCTTTTTCATATTTTTGGATTTGTTGGAAACTGACGCCTAAATAGTTTCCTAATGCTTTTTGAGAAAGCCTCATGGCAATTCTTCTTTGACGAATTCTTTTGCCTATCAAAATGTCAATAAAATTTGGATTTTTGGTTTGCACTTCAAGCCCCCCTCCGGTTGCGAGCGCCCTCGCATTGGTATTCCGGGAGTCTAAAAGTACTGAGCTTAATCAGCTTTTTGCTTTTAGTGCGGAAACGCACCTGGACATAGCAAAATCTCCCGGAATTCCGGGATACCCGCAATGCGGGATAAATTTATGTATTAAGCTTTCGGGCTTTTAGCTCCCTATTTGATCGTTGCGTGGACGATCAAAAACACGTGCTTATCAATAAAGTAATTTCAGGAGATTGGCAAGAAAAATCAAAATAATCTCAAAGACTATAAGATTGGGTACTTTTTAAAAAAGTGCGAAATATGGATTATAAATCGCGTTTTTTTGCTATCAAAATATCGATAAAATTTGGATTTTTAGTTTGCACTTCAAGCCCCCCTCCGGTTGCGAGCGCCCTCGCATTGGTATTCCGGGAGTCTGAAAACACTGAACCTAAATCAGCTTTTTGCTTTTAGTGCGGAAACGCACCTGGACATAGCAAAATCTCCCGGAATTCCGGGATACTCGCAATGCGGGATAAATTTATGTATTAAGCTTTCGGGCTTTTAGCTCCCTATTGGTCGTTGCGTATACGACCAAACTTACACTTTAAGTGATAAAGTAATTTCAGAAGATTGGCAAATAAAAATAGTTTTTATTTATAAACTTTATTTTTTAATGAGAGGCTTTCCGCCTCTCAAACTCTCCGGAACGCTCACCAAAATCATGAGATCAGACCCGCGTTTAATGAGGGGACTAACAATCCTAGGTTCTTAAGGTCAAGGAGACCATTACATGGCGCCTAACGGCGTCCTTGACCCAAGAACTTAACGGCTTGTTTTGTCCCTCTCACGCGGCTCCGAAATCATGATTAGAAGGGGAGCTTATAGGGGTGGTGATATCCGGCATATCAATTTATCAACGTGTTTTTTTAGAGTGTGATGAATATTTTAGGCTGGATTTTTTTGTCGCGTTTGATGAAATAATCTCGTTTGAGGGTGGGTGATCTGAAGTGCTTGGGGAGATTGGTTAGGCAAGAAGCTGGGTTAATACTATTGTTTATAGAGTGGCGTGGGGTGGAAGTTTCATTTGGCTTTATTCTGTGAATCTGTAAAAGCGTGAAAACGTATATTCGTGAAAAAGGAGTAGAGGATTTGGGCATTGTGTATGCTTTTGGCATGGCATGGAATGTGGTGAGATAAATGGGGAAAGAGTTTCTGTGAATGGAGTGGTAAGCTGGGATGAAGCGGAGGGAGATTGAAGGGAGAAGAGAGTGTGGGGGCGGAATAGGAATGAACAGACTAGAGGGGGTAAGAGGCGGTGGTGCGAAGGGATGCGTGAAGGATGGTGTGAAGGAGATAGCGCTTTGCTTTTATGGTACTTGATGAAGTGGTGTCATTTGAGGGGGATCTGAAGTCCGTGGGTGGGTGATCTGAAGTGCTTGGGGAGATTGGCTAGGCAAGAAGCTGGGTTAATACTATTGTTTATAGAGTGGCGTGGGGTGGAAGTTTCATTTGGCTTTATTCTGTGAATCTGTAAAAGCGTGAAAACGGAAATGTGCAAAAAAGGAAAGGCTTTATGTTGTTAGGGGCGTTGTGGTTAATGATACGCAATGTATGGGGATCGTGTTTTCGAAGGTAGGGAGAGCAACATAAATGAAAGGAGTGGCTTAGAGGAAATGTGTGGAGAGAGGGAAAATGGGGCAAGGGTGTACGGGAATACATAGAGTGTGGAGGGGGGCGGTGAAGCATGTTGTGAATGGTGTGTGAAGAATGGAGAAGGTTTTGAAAAAAGGAGGGGGCTTTTGGTGTGGGGAGTGGTGTTTATCTGAAGGGCGCATGTTTAAGGTGTGGAAGGCGGAAGGTGAGGAAAAGTTGGAGGGAGGAGGATTGTTTGTAAGTTGTGGAGGGATTAGTCAGAGGTATTGGGAAAATGCTTTAGGGGAAAAATTAGCGTAATTTCTTGTCATACTGAAACCAAAATCATCATAAAAATTGAAGGAAATTAGCGGGTAAAATTGGTGGAGAGAAAGTTTTGATTCTTAAGGTGTGAGGTGATGTTTTTTGAGAACATGAGAGAGTAAACTTGAAAAACCTTTCCCTTTTTGTGGAATTTTTATTCACAAACTTAAGAAAATAGGGTATGAACGCTGGAAATAACGCGCAGCTTAACAAAATATGTGCACTGTAAAGGAAATGTTTGTTTATGTCAAAAGAAGAAGTTTTAGAATTTTCTGGTATCGTTACTGAACTCTTACCTAACGCGATGTTTCGTGTGAAACTGGAAAATGATCATGAAATTATTGCCCATACCGCTGGTAGAATGCGGAAAAATCGTATACGGGTGTTGGCCGGTGATAAAATCATGGTGGAAATGACACCTTATGATTTGACAAAAGGGCGTATTACATATCGCTATAAGTAGCCTCGTGGGTGGCTTGTGCTTTTTTCTAAAAGCTATCATATTATTTCTATTATTTTTTAACAGTTTTTTAGTTTGCTTTTCATGAGTGAAAAAAGGGAAGTATTTGAAGGTCCTTGAAAAACTGTAAAATCAATGCAAAAAAAGGATAAGGAGATTAATGGTGCTTAAAAGGGGGTGCTTAAAAAGGGGCCGCGTAAAAGGGGGGTGAGAGGGAAGTCAATTGTGAAGGGGTGGAAATGAGAAATATAAGAGAGTGGGGGGAAAAACGTTTGGCAGATACTCTTACAGAAGAAATTCATTTGGTGCTTGCCTCCGCTTCGCCAAGGCGTTTAGCGCTCTTGGCACAAATAGGGATTGATCCGCAGCAGGTTTATGCAAGTGATATTGATGAAACACCAAAATTAAAAGAACATCCTGCAAAGCTTGCCAAACGTTTGGCAAAAGAAAAAGCGCTGAAAGCCCAAGAGATTTTGCGCTGGTACAGTCAGAATGGTCAAGACGAGTTGCAGAATGGTCAAGAAAAATTACCTGGACAGAAAATGATTATCTTAGCGGCTGATACGGTGGTGGCTGTGGGGCGGACCATTCTCCCCAAACCAGAAAGCGAGGATGAGGCTTATGAATGTTTACGATACCTTTCTGGGCGTTCGCATAAGGTCTATGGCGCCATTTGTGCGCTCAATGAACATGGAAAAATAACCGTAAAATTGGTTGAAAGTCGTGTCCGTTTTAGACGCTTAACCTCTGCCATGATGAAGGCTTACCTTGCTTCAGGAGAATGGCAAGGGAAAGCGGGTGGCTACGCTATCCAAGGAAAAGCCGGTGCTTTTGTTGTCTATATCAGGGGATCTTATTCTAATGTTGTGGGATTGCCTTTGGCTGAAACAGCCGATCTCTTGATCGCTTATCACTATCCACTTTTCACTCACTGGGCTGAAGAAACGCATTAGAAAAACTGTAAGGCAAGTTCAATGCAAGGTGAAAAGCAACAAAAAGAGAAAAACAAAAATGAAAAAAAAGGAACAGAAGAAAAGTTAATGAACGAGCAGAAGACAAAGGTGCGCCAAGAACAAAAAGAGCTAAATTTGCAAAAAGAGACCCGTCCTCCGCATCCTTGTCCTATTTGTGGTCAAATGTCACAAAAATCTTCATATCCTTTTTGTTCCACACGGTGCCGAGCCATTGATCTTAATCGTTGGCTTTCAGGCTCTTATATTTTACCGCCTCCTCCACAGAAAAGTGATGAAGAAGAATAAAGGGGGCTTCCTCTTGAGAAGAGGACGCTCAGAGCGTTTTTTTGTGTGGGAGCTAAAGGAAGGCGCGCGGGATTATCCTATATCAATGGATTCAAGAGCTGGATTAACGGCTTGGTTATTGTCGTCATTCGCAAAGACGCAGATTAAGTTCAATCAACGATGGAAGTTTTAATACATATCTAAGACTTATCCCCAGTGGTTTCCATGGATAATTATAAATTGCCTTGTTACAGGAAGGTCGATAGTGCTTTGTTGCAGGAAGGTCGTTGATGCTTTTAGGGTGTGAGAAAAAATTGATCATCTAATCAGTATTGCTAACGAAAAAAGAAGGGGTGCGTGTTTTGGTGCAAAGAGGTGGGGCAATAAAAAATCGCTTGTTGGTGCTTTGTTGCGTGAAAGTTGTTGATGCTTTTAGGGTGTAAGAAAAAATTGATAGTTCAATCAGTATTGCTAACGAAAAAAGAAGGGGTGCGTGTTTTGGTGCAAAGAGGTGGGGCAATAAAAAATCGCTTGTTG
>NZ_JBHINJ010000098.1:0-943 GCF_042194855.1 Bartonella sp. CL70QHWL
CACTGAACATGTCACCACTTGCACCACGTATCGCCCACCCCGTTTTGGTACCTAGATCAAAACAAAGAATCGTGTTATTCACCACGCCACTCCATACATAATGTGTTTTATATGATTGTTTTTTTCAAAAAGCGGGGAGGGAAAGGTGTGTGAAATATGTCAATAATATCTTGGCTTACTTCTTTTATCATCAGTGTAATTTCAGCAGGCTTTGTTTTTTATAAATACCACAAAGAACAAAAAGAAAAACGTTTAGGACAAAAATTACAAAGTTATAGTGTGCGTAAAATTCTTGCGCAAACATCTCCAAATACCCTTAAAGAACTTAACGTTCGCCTAGAATTAATCATCCACAATCCAACAAAACAAATAATCAAGATAAATCACATAAAAATCCCTGAAGACAACCCGTTTGAATTTAGAAAAGCATGCTACCCAGATCCCACCAAAGGTATCTCAGACTCTAAGAAATATAAAAACGCAACGAAAATCTCCTTAAAAACCCCAAAGCACATTGATTTAATAGACCCAAAACTAAAGCCTGAGCGTACGGGTTTTTTTGACCTTTTTAGTATAGAACATGAGGATAAATTGGCCCTTTGGTTTGATATAAAACCAATAGAACCATGCTTAAGAAAACCTATAATCATTGTAGTTGAACACACTTCATGTAATGATCCAGAAGAAAAGCTGGAGACTACGTTTTGTCTTGGTTTTTTCCGGTGTACAGATGAACAGAACAATATTTTTTGGAATAAATTTTTCAAAGAAAAAACGCCTTCGTGAATAATTCTAATAGCTAAAGCCATATTCTGTACTCCCAATAATAACGGAGTCTCTCCAATGTTCTACGGTGCCAAGGTAGAGATGCCATGTATTGTTGTGGTGTTAACATAGACAATTTATAAGTCGTATTGGAAATGTAATTAAAGTTTGGAACTAG
>NZ_JBHINJ010000099.1:0-928 GCF_042194855.1 Bartonella sp. CL70QHWL
TTGAGGGCAAGCTTTCAGAGATTTACTATAATGGTTCACCGGCATCTCGTTATAACAATGTTGTGTGGAGTGCTTTTCCTGGGCTTCAAGGTCATGTTCTGAACATGCGCGATATTGAACAGGGGCTTGATCAGATCAACCGTTTGAGTTCAGCGCACGCTCACAGCGAACTTCTTCCAGGGCGTGAAGAAGGGAGCACCATTGTCAATATTAACAATCATCCCGATAAAACTTTCAAGGTTACTGTTTCTCATGACAATATGGGACAATCTTCCACGGGTTATGCGCGTTATAGTGCGGGCTTGAGGGTAGAAAATATTTTAGGGATGAATGATGCGTGGGATTTTAACTATCAGCGCAGTCAGACAGATTATTGGGGTGGGAGCAAGCAAGAAGGACATAGCAATAACATTTCAGCGAGTGTGAGTATTCCGTACGGTTATTGGACCTTTGGATTGAATGGCACTGTTTATAATTACCAAAGCATTATCCCTGGCAATTTTACCGATATTGAGACGACGGGGGATTCCAGTGAGTTGCACGCCAGTACAAGCAGGGTTCTTTACCGTGATAGTGTTTCCCTTACAACCTTGAATTTAGGTCTTTCTTATAAAAGAACCAACAATTACCTTCTTGGCAATAAGATTGAAGTGGGTAGCCGTCAATATAGTGTCGCCAATTTTGGGATTTCGCATTCGCGCCAGATGTTGGGGGGGACTTGGACCTTTGATGTGAGTTATTTGCAAGGTCTTCCCTTGTTTCATTCTGTCAAGAAGCACGATCCAGGGGCAGGGGATGCGGAGCCACAATTTGCCAAATTTACTGGTACGCTTAGTGTCATGACGCCTTTTAAGGTAGGGGGCTTGGACTTTATACTGAGCAATCTTTTGAGTGGTCAATATTCACCGCATAATTTATTGGGTGCTGA
>NZ_JBHINJ010000100.1:0-923 GCF_042194855.1 Bartonella sp. CL70QHWL
GATTCTGCCACCGGCGTCCGATTCTGAATGCTTAATGCCGTAAATCGCTGTGATACGAAAAGATTGCTGGTTGTCTTTTCGCGTGTAGATGATGGGCTGCCTAAAAGTGTTGCGCACATCTTTAACCATTTGGTTTAGCAGCCCGTGCCATCGCATGTTATTTCGCTCCAATCACTGCTTTAAACAGCATTTCAGGGCGTGTACAGATGTAAAGCGGATAGCTATAGACCTCCGGTTTTACCCATGCATTACGGTCGTGGTCGACGATAAGCATGGTGTAGAGAGGTCTTCCAACCGTGTTGGCAAAATCCAAGCTTTCACCAGGAGCAAAGGTTTTTTGGAAGACACCAGGCGCATCAACAGGAAAGAATTGACATTCATCAGGCTTAATGCCTATGGCGCGCTTTGTTCCAGCCTTCGCACTCACATTATAGTTGTGGATACTCCGGTAATTAATGAAAGTGACACCAGCAAAGTCAAAACTGCCAAAGCTCCCCGATCCAAGAGCGCTTGGTGTTGCAACACCTCCGGCGCTATTGAGTGTTTGTGCTAAGGCTGTGTTGAGATAAGTTTCACGAATTGTTTTATGGTTTTTCAACTTGGAAAAGAATTCATTTCCACAAAGCCCAATAATGCGTGAACGATCAGAAAACGCTCCCTTTGAAGCCTCAATCATCCTCATAATGACTTGATCAACATGGTCCGCAACATTGGTTGTCTCATTATTTAATTTAAAATCAATCGGCTTTGGTGGTGTGATTTCCCATTCTTTGTACCAATCGACAATTACGGAACCATCAGCATCAAGGACAACACCTTGAACAGCGCCAAGCTGCATATTTTCCCATGTCAATTCGATTTCAGAAATCAGTTTCTTTTGTTTTCTGGCAATATATTTCATTGCTGTCTCTAACTGATCTTCT
>NZ_JBHINJ010000101.1:0-921 GCF_042194855.1 Bartonella sp. CL70QHWL
GCTGGCAGTAACGTTTGGACAGAATGGTTGAGAGTGGCTACAAATCCCATAAGTTCCCATACTTGCCTTGGAGATGCAGGTTATAAATGTAGATATGATTATGGTTCATCTCATCGTGAACAATTTCCTTTAAGTAAATCATGGAGTAAAAAATGAAACACATCGTAAAATTATTAAGTGCTGTAACTTTGTTAAGTATAGCTGGATGTCAGTTTAATAAACCTCCTTCAGGATATTTGACTGCTTGGGAAAAATCAGGAGCAGATTTTACAGAGATAGGAAAAGGCTTGTTAGAATGTGGCATGCCAACCCCTTATGATAAGGATCCAGAAAGCAGCAAGCTCAGTAATAATGCAATAGCAACAATTCATGCTTGTATGGTTCAATCAGGATTCCGCTATAAAGATGAAAGGGGGGGGGGATGGTGTGTAAACCATAAAGCCGAAAACTTGCCCATTTGTCGTCCAGGTGCTGTGATCCCGAGGCCCAGTGTCAAGAAGCGCTTGAACAGCCCTTTTTGTAAAAAATATAAAAATGCACCTGAATGCAAACCTTAAGTTTTGCAGCTAGTGATGATCAACAATCCGCTATCCTTGCCTTCGCTTGGAATGGCGGGATTGTTTTCTCAATCTAACATCTCAATATTGTTCACCGTTGTTTTAAGCAGCGGTGACAGGAAATATCAACAAGCTTCCGAGCTGTTTATTGTAAATAAATCCATTGAAAGAGGGGAATAATGAAGAAAATCTTAAAACTATTGAGTTGCATAGCTCTCTTAAATACAGCTGGATGTGTTAACCAACCTCCTCCATCAACTTTAGCATTATGGGAAAAACCAGGTGTTGATAAAGCGATGATCCAACAATCCTTATCAAAATGTGGCTGGAAACCGGTTTATGCTTCTTCTAGTGATATGAATTC
>NZ_JBHINJ010000102.1:0-917 GCF_042194855.1 Bartonella sp. CL70QHWL
CACTGAACATGTCACCACTTGCACCACGTATCGCCCACCCCGTTTTGGTACCTAGATCAAAACAAAGAATCGTGTTAATCACCACGCAACTCCATACAAAATGTGTTTTATAAAAGCACTCAGCAGTAATTATTTCTGAAATAGGAGAATAAATGCCTCTTAATCTTATTCGCACAATTTTTTCAGTTTACACTAAGTACAAAGAGCAAGAAGAACGAAGATTAGGAGCCAAATTGGAACTAAGACCTATTCCCCAACCAAAATATGGTAGTGTTATCCCATCAAAGAAAAGCGTTTTAAGGATAATCTCAGGATCGCTGGTTCATTTACAAGTTACCTTCTATAATCCTACAAAACAGATGATTAGATTGAACCATATATGGATAGATAAAAAGACCTCCTTTGAATTTGTTCATGTTTCATATCTTAAATCCAACCTAGAATTGCATAAACAAACAGAAGACATCTTCATTAAAACGCAAAAAAAACACGTCAACTTGATAACTCCTGAACTAAACCCAATCCAAAATGAGTGGTGTGATCTATTTAGTATCAAGGGTGAAAGTGAACTAACATTTTTACTCATTTTTGCAATGTACAATCCATCTAAAATACAGCCTATAAATATCATTGTAGAACATACTTCTCCAAACTATCCAACCAAAACACTCAAAGCTAATTTTTATCTTGGTTCCTATTGTAATGATGAATAGAACGATATTTTTGAAAAAAATTTTTCAAAGAAAGAACGCTTTCGTGAATAATCCTAATAGCTAAAGCCATATTCCGTACTCCCAATAATAACGGAGTCTCTCCAATGTTCTACGGTGCCAAGGTAGTGATGCCATGTATTGTTGTGGTGTTAACATAGACAATTTATAAGTCGTATTGGAAATGTAATTAAAGTTTGGAACTAG
>NZ_JBHINJ010000103.1:0-892 GCF_042194855.1 Bartonella sp. CL70QHWL
TTTGGAAAAAAGTTCCTTGATGAGAATGCCATAAAAAGAGTTTTGCGTGGTTGTCTTAAAGACTTCAAAAGAGATTTTTTTATTGTTTTATGCTGTTGTTTTTAACCAAAGGATGCCATTCATACCGTCTATCAGGACGCCGACCTAATTCATTCCCCTCTATAGGAAATTCACGAATATAGTTACAACGACATAAAAGCTCTAAAGCTTGCTTAACGGCTCCATTGTCTTTTAAAGATCTCCAACACCGTCTATAGATATCTCTTGCCGTAAAAACATTGGGTAAAAGATCACAGCGCTCTACAATTAATTTTGCACGCTCTGCTGTTAATGTATCATTCGCCGCATAAAGACGTTTTGCATGACTTATCAGATATTCTTCCCAATATAAGGCTCTCTCAAGGGCATCTCTATTGATTTCAAAACGCCCCCCTTCACTCAATTCAAAAATCAATGCAAGGGTTGGTATGGTTTTATTCATTTTCAAAAGATGCGCTTGTAAACTTGATGAGAAATGACCTCCTTTGATTGTTCTTTGAAAATTTTCCCACCATACACGAAACATTTCTTGAGCTTCAGCAGAAAAGCGTATGGTAATAGGGTGTTTTGGTGATCCTAATGGTTTATCATAAAGAGAACGAAAAATTTCTTGATAACTTTCCCATGCCTTTTGATTGGGAGGTCTATCAACCCATAACCGCTCTTTTCGTTCATCGGGCCACACCAGCATTTGAAACCGTTGCAATAAGCCGTCATTATTTGTTCCATGGTGCATTGCTTGAATAATGGGAATAATCCGTGAAGGTTGAATGCCCCCAATAATGGAAATGGTTGCATTGGGAATAAAAATGGTTCCACGTCCTATACGGTCATAGGTGTATGATTTTTTGCC
>NZ_JBHINJ010000016.1:0-39452 GCF_042194855.1 Bartonella sp. CL70QHWL
TCTTCCCATGATCAACGTGACCAATCGTACCAATATTAACATGCGGTTTTGTTCGTTCAAACTTGCTCTTCGCCATTTGAGCTCTCCATTTTCCGTCCAAGCCAAGGACTAAGTTAAAAATTAATTACCAACCTGAAATTACGCGTATTTCTTTTGAATCTCCAAAGCAACAGCCGAAGGTACAGGCTCGTAATGATCAAACTGCATTGTATACTGCGCACGCCCCTGACTCATAGAGCGAAGAGTATTCACATAACCAAACATATTCGCCAAAGGAACCATTGCATTCACAACCGTTGCAATGCCGCGCGCTTCAGTTCCTGAAATCTGTCCCCGACGAGAATTGAGATCACCAATAACATCACCAACATAATCATCTGGTGTAACAACTTCCACCTTCATGATCGGTTCAAGAAGCTGTGCACCAGCCTTCTTTGCCCCATCACGAAAAGCCGCACGAGCCGCAATCTCAAAAGCCAAAACCGAAGAATCAACATCGTGATAACCACCATCAATGAGAGTCGCTTTTACACCAAGCATAGGAAAGCCCGCAAGAGGACCTGACCCCATAACACTCTCAATCCCCTTTTGGACGCCGGGAATATATTCTTTAGGAACAGCACCACCAACAATCTTTGACTCAAAAATAAAGTCATCACCATCATGAGGCTCAAAAACAATTTTCACACGAGCAAATTGACCGGCACCACCCGATTGCTTCTTATGCGTATAATCAATTTCCGCCATTTTAGTAATTGACTCACGATAAGCAACTTGAGGCTGCCCAACATTTGCTTCAACCTTAAACTCACGCCGCATACGGTCAACAATAATATCAAGATGAAGCTCACCCATTCCAGCTATAATAGTCTGACCAGATTCCTCATCCGATTTAACACGAAATGAAGGATCTTCGGCCGCTAGACGGTTAAGAGCAATACCCATTTTTTCTTGATCTGCTTTTGTTTTCGGTTCAATTGCAATCTCAATAACAGGCTCTGGAAATTCCATCCTCTCCAAAATAACAGGCTTCAAAGGATCACAAAGAGTATCCCCTGTTGTCGTCTCCTTAAGTCCTGCAAGAGCAACAATATCACCAGCAAAAGCTTCTTCAATATCCTCACGAGAATTTGAATGCATTTGAAGCATACGCCCCAAACGCTCTTTCTTCTTTTTCACAGTATTCTCAAGAGAAATACCTTTCTGAACTTTACCTGAGTAAATACGACAAAACGTCAATGAACCAACAAAAGGATCATTCATAATTTTAAAAGCAAGCATAGATAGCGGAGCATCATCAGAAGATTCTCGTGTCGTCTCAGCCTCAGTCTTTACATCAATACCCTTAATCGCCGGAATATCAACTGGAGAAGGAAGATAGGAAACAACAGCATCCAAAAGTGGCTGCACCCCCTTGTTTTTAAAAGCCGTACCACAAAGAACCGGATGAAACTGAACTTCTACTGTCCCCCTACGAATGAGAGAAACAAGCTGCTCGTTGGTTGGCATAACACCCTCTAAATAAGCCTCTGTCGCTGCTTCATCAACCTCCACAGCCATCTCAATCAATTTCTCGCGATATTCTTCAGCTTTCTCCTTTAAATCAGAGGGAATTTCACTTATCACCGCCGAGGCACCAATAGAACCATCCCACTTTAAAGCCTTCATTTCTACAAGATCAACAACACCTTCAAAATCATTTTCAGCGCCAATCGGCAACTGCAAAACAAGCGCTTTAGCACCCAACCGAGAACCAACCATCTCCACACTACGATAAAAGTCAGCTCCTATTTTGTCCATTTTATTAACAAAAACCATACGAGGCACGCGATATTTCTCAGCTTGCCGCCAAACAGTTTCCGTCTGAGGCTCCACACCAGCATTTGCATCCAACAAAGCTATTGCGCCATCAAGAACACGCAAAGAGCGCTCAACTTCAATGGTAAAATCAACGTGCCCTGGCGTATCAATAATATTAAAGCGACGCTTCCGACCGTCCTGCCCTTCCCAAAACGTCGTTGTTGCAGCAGACGTAATCGTAATACCGCGCTCCTGCTCCTGCTCCATCCAATCCATCGTAGAAGCACCATCATGGGTCTCGCCAATTTTATGATTCTTACCGGTATAGAACAGAATACGTTCAGTCATCGTAGTCTTACCAGCATCAATATGCGCCATAATACCAAAATTACGATAATCTTCAATTTTATATTCGCGAGCCATTATATTTGCCTTGTTTAAAACTTCTACCAGCGATAGTGAGAAAAAGCACGATTAGCTTCAGCCATACGATGAACATCTTCACGCTTTTTCACGGCAGAACCACGATTATTAGCCGCATCCATCAATTCACCAGATAAACGCTCAACCATCGTCGTTTCATTTCGACCACGCGCCGCCGCAATCAACCAACGAATAGCAAGAGCCTGACGACGATCAGGACGAACATCAATCGGAACTTGATAAGTAGCACCACCAACACGGCGTGAACGAACCTCAATATGAGGAGCAACATTCTCTAAGGCCCGATGAAATAGAGCCACAGGATCTGTTTTTACTCTTTTTTCTACAGAATCGAGTGCACCATAAACAATACGCTCTGCAACTGATTTTTTACCATCAAACATAATGGCATTCATAAATTTCATAATAACCAAATCACCAAATTTTGGATCTGGATTAATCTCACGCTTTTCTGCTCTATGACGACGGGACATTGGCTTTGTCTCTCAATATTATTTTGGACGCTTTGCGCCATACTTTGAACGACGCTGTTTACGATTCTTGACACCCTGGGTATCAAGCAAACCACGAATAATGTGATAACGAACTCCTGGCAAATCTTTTACACGACCACCACGAATCATCACAACAGAGTGCTCTTGAAGATTATGTCCCTCTCCAGGAATATAACCAATCACCTCAAATCCATTCGTCAAGCGAATTTTAGCAACTTTACGAAGAGCAGAATTAGGTTTCTTCGGCGTTGTTGTATAAACACGCGTACAAACACCACGCTTCTGCGGATTCGACTGCAGAGCAGGAACCTTATTACGTTTAACTGGCGCCACACGCGGCTTACGAATCAACTGGTTTACGGTAGGCATGCAACCTTCCTCTTTTTGATCTATATTCTTCTCACCCAATCGGGCTTTTCTATTTTCATTTCCATCCACCCCAACAGAATCGGAACAGATATTTAAGTCTACACACAAAATCGGGCACACCTGCAAAAAACAGTTTACCCGACCATAAGCAGAGAAGGCAGTAGCCTTTTGCACTAGGATTTACTTTTAATCTTCTTAACACCTGTGAATAATCTTCCGGTTCATATCCAAAGCACCTGATTACACCCACATCGGCTATATCCATCTCTAATAGCGAGAACACGTACATTCGTCAAGAACTAAACAGCAGAAAGTTTTTAAAAATGAAAATAAATTAAATTTTAAAGCTTTAAATTTGCTTTTACCGCTACTCTTGATAAATCAATTTACCATAAGTAATATCCCTATAAATAAAAAAGTAGCGATATGACTGTAGCAAAACATAAATGCAGTAAATTGAGCAGTAAATTGAATTGCATATTTGATATCTAATGATGAGCGCCATGAAAATAGCAACGTGGAATATTGCCGGGATAAAAGCACGACATGAAACATTATGTCAATGGCTGCAGCAAAGCCAGCCGGACATAGTCTGTTTACAGGAAATTAAAAGTATTGATGAAAATTTTCCACGCGATGCAATTGAAAGTTTAGGTTACCATATAGAAACACACGGACAAAAAAGTTTTAATGGCGTTGCGATTCTCTCTAAAAAAACACCAGATGAAGTGATCCGTCGATTACCAGGCAATGATAATGATAAACAAACACGTTACATTGAAGCAGTTTATTCAACAAACAAAGGTGTTGTTCGTGTTGCATCTCTCTATTTGCCAAATGGGAATCCTATTGAGAGTGAAAAATATTCCTATAAGATAGAATGGATGGAAAGATTATATACACATGCAAAATCATTGCTTGCGTATGAAGAACCCCTTATTCTAGCGGGTGATTATAATGTCATCCCCGCTCCATTAGATGCAAAAAAACCTCAAGAATGGTATCAAGATGCCTTATTTCTTGGAGAAACAAGAAAAGCATTCCAACGTATTCTTCATTTAGGTTTTTATGATGCTATCCGGAATGTCACCGATACTCCCTCCTTCAGTTTTTGGGATTTTCAGGCAGGTGCCTGGCCTAAGAATAATGGGATTCGCATTGATCATTTATTATTATCACCAGAAGCTGTTGATCAACTAATTTGCGCTCATAGCCAAGCAGAAGTAAGGGGATATCAAAAACCATCCGACCACGTTCCTGTTTGGATTCACCTTAATATCAATTAAGAAAGTACAATCCTCATTTCATGAGACAACAAAAAAAAATCCACTCAAAAATAATAACTATGCTACAGCATATAAACAGTATATCTTAAGCAACTAAAATAAAAATAAATGAATGGAGGACATAAATGAAGAAATCATTGTTAATGCTTATTGCAGCAACGGCCATTGGATTCTCAAGTTTCGCACATGCTGAACATGATACTCTTGAAAAAATAAAACGAACAGGGGAAATTACTTTAGGTGTCCGTGAATCATCTGGTTTAGCCTACGCCCTTGGTAATAATAAATATGTAGGTTTTCATACAGAAATGGCAGAACGGATCATTGATGATATCTCAAAAAAAATTGGTAAACCAATTAAAATTCATTATCTTCCCATCACTTCTCAAAATAGAATTCCTCTCTTAAAAAATAAAACCTATGATTTTGAGTGCGGCTCAACAACACATGATCTTGCCCGCAGTAAAGAAGCAGCATTTGCTTATACGACATACATTGAGGAGGTTCGGATTGCTGTAAAGAAAAATTCTAACATTAAATCTCTTGAGGATTTAAATGGAAAAACAGTTGCAACGACCACCGGTACAACATCTGTTCAACTTATTCGTAAAAATAAACGTGCAAAAAACATTCAGTTTAAAGTTTTAAAGGGGAAAGATCACGGAGATAGTTTTTTGTTATTAGAATCTGGTAAGGCAGATGCTTTTGTCATGGACGCTTCAATTCTTGCTGGACATATTGCTAAATCAAAGAATCCATCTGATTATGTCATTCTTGATACTGTACTTTCAGTCGAACCTATTGCCTGTATGCTCAGATTAAATGACAAAAAATTTGAACAAACAATCAACGATAGTATCGTACGTCAGATTAAAGATGAATCACTGGAAAAGCTTTATAATAAGTGGTTTATGAAACCGATCCCACCTGCTAACACTGTTATGAACCTTCCCTTGTCAAAACAAACAAGATATGCTTGGGATCACCCAAATAATAAACCTCGAGAAAGCTACGCAGAAAAAGATTTATAGAATTTAATAAAAAAGAACCACACTCTTTTGAAATTGAGTGTGGTTTATATTTTAATTCACTTTTTAATAAATTTGGCCTATGTAGATGCGCTTGGTTTATTGCCCTATTTGTGAATGACTAATTTGAGGGAATATCAATTAATGGACTTTTCTTTCCTTTGTAGAGATGACCTTACTCAAACATTGGTAACAGGATGCTTGGGGACTCCCGGCGTGAGCCATACCTATTTAGATACACTTCTCGATGGCTTTAAAAATACGGTTATATTGTCTATCACTTCACTTATATTAGCTGTATTGTGTGGTGTTGTTATAGGAACAATGCGCACTTTACCTAAAACATCCATAACCAATTATATATTTCGCACTATCGGTACTATTTGGGTAGAGATTATGCGTAATATTCCCCTCCTTGTACAAGTGTTTTTGTGGTATTTTGTTGTTCCGAAGATTTATCCACCAGCGATGAAATTTTCCCCCATTCTCTTAATAACATGCGCATTGGGATTCTTTACATCTGCACGCATTGCAGAACAGGTTCGTTCAGGCATTGAAGCGATTCCTTCTGGACAACGCTATGCTGCTATGGCAATGGGGTTTACAACTTATCAAAGTTATCGCTATATTATACTACCACGTGCTATACGTGCAATTATGCCACCTCTTACTTCAGAAGCAATGGGCATTGTGAAAAATTCGTCTATAGCATTCGCCGTTTCAATAAATGAGCTCATGCAATTTCAATACCAAGCAATTGAAGAGGTAAGCCATGTTTACGAAAATTATTTACTTGTTACGGCTCTTTATATTCTAATAGCCTTATTCGTATTCATTGTGATGACAGTCATTGAACAAATACTCAAAATTCCTAATTTTCAAACAAAGGGAAATTGAATATGATGAATTTCATAAGCTCTCAGTTTGGACTTTATTCTCCTTTCAATTTTTCCGACTTTGATTTTTCCTTTTTTACCTTTGATGTATTTCGTTCTTACATTTTATCAGGTTTACTCTTTAGCGTTTTTCTAACTCTTTTTGCAACGGTGTTGGGGTTTGTTTTCGGTACGCTTCTAGCAATGATGCGCCTTTCTTCCATAAAACTTCTTTCTTGGTTTGCAATAGGTTACATAACAGCTATGCGTTCAATACCACTTGTGATGGTTATCTTATGGTTTTTCGTGCTTCTACCTTTTTTAACCGGTATATCCATCGGTGCAAATAAATCAGCACTCATTACCTTTACCGCATTTGAAACGGCTTATTTTGCTGAGATTATGCGTGCTGGAATCAATTCAGTTCCGCAAGGACAAAAATATGCAGGACAAGCTCTTGGAATGACATATTGGCAAAGTATGTACATTGTCATTCTTCCTCAAGCCTTTAGAGATATGCTTCCAGTCTTTTTAACACAAGTTATTATCCTTTTTCAGGATACAACCCTTGTTTATGCCATCAGTGGTCATAGCCTTTTGAATGGTTTTGATATTGCTGCTAATAATTTTGGTGTAAAGCAAGAAGCTTATATCTTAGCAGCTATTTTCTATTTTGTTATCTGTTTTACACTGTCACAAATAGTTTTGTATTTACAAAAAAAAGTATCCATTATTCGCTAACAGGAAAAAAAATGTCTACTCATATGATCGAAATAAAAAATGTTTCTAATTGGTATGGCGAAATTAAAGTCCTTAAAAACTGTACAACCAACATTAATAAAGGAGAAGTCGTTGTCGTTTGTGGTCCATCAGGCTCCGGAAAGTCAACACTCATTAAAACTATTAACGCTCTCGTCCCTTTTCAAAAAGGTGAAATTTGGATTAATGGAATACCAGTTCATTCAAAAAAAACGAATCTGCCTAAATTGCGAAGTCAGGTAGGAATGGTGTTTCAACACTTCGAGCTTTTCCCCCATTTATCTGTCACAGAAAATTTGACAATTGCACAAATCAAAGTCCTAAAACGAAGCAAAAAAGAAGCACTTGAACGTGGATTGTTATATCTTGAACGCGTTGGACTCATTGAACACAAAGATAAATATCCTGGTCAACTTTCTGGAGGGCAACAACAACGTGTTGCTATTGCACGTGCCTTAACTATGGATCCACTTGTCATGCTTTTTGATGAACCAACATCTGCTCTCGATCCTGAAATGGTAGGTGAAGTACTCGATGTCATGATTAGCTTAGCAGAAGAAGGTATGACGATGATTTGTGTAACCCATGAAATGGGATTTGCACAAAAAGTCTCGGAGCGTGTTATTTTCATAGATCAAGGAACAATTCTTGAAGACTGTTCATCTAAAGAGTTCTTTTCTGATCCGCAAGCAAGAAAACCGAGAACGCAAGAATTTTTGTCTAAAATCCTAAGTCATTAGTCGTTATATTGTCATAAAAAGTTATCTTTACTATGAACTTGTATACAAGGAAACAGAGTTTAATATAAGATGAGAGAATGTAAAAATATTACAATCAGATGTTTAAAAACTGTTATTCTTTAAAATCTCAGCAACCAGTGAAATTGCTGTACGTCTCTCAGATTCATTACAAAGAGCAAAAGCCTCTTCTTGCAAAGGGTGAATCCAATTTTTGTCTTTTACGTTAGCTTTTTCATAGGCAGCAGTTAACATTGCTGCCCCACGGACAATTTTTCCTTCTTTAAGCAGTATATTTCCAAGCATTGCTTGGGCGGAAGGATTTCCTTTTTTTGCTGAAAGTTGAAACCATCGTGCTGCTTGTATAAGATTTTTCTCCCTTCCCTCTCCCTTTAAAAATATTTTTCCTAAATGATACTGAGCTTTAGGATTTCCATAGTTTACCGCAGCCTGCATATAAAGATGAGCAGCATAAGAAGGATCAGGTTTCACAGGTGATTGAGGAATACCTTTTTTTATATATCCCGCAAGTTTAACCAATGCGTCAGAAACATAACTTTCATCCTCTGAACCAAGATCAGCACCTTTTTCAACAATATATGCAAAAAAATTATATGCCTTATAATCATTTTTAGAGACACCATCACCGTTTGCATAGATAGAGCCAAGTTTCCAATTCGCACCAATATGGCCTCTCTTAGCTGCACAACGTAATGCTGCAATAGCCTGATTTATATGCCCATTTTTATAAGCAGACATGCCACGTTTTAAAAAATAAAACGAACCATCATTCGCTTCTTGCAAGCTATTGACATCTATTACATAAACAGTCGAAAAGAATCCCCCTAAAATCACAACAATCGTGACTTTTTTCCATATCTGAAACCTATTAACCATTTCCCCCTACCTCAATTTTAATGATTATATCTGTTACGAATTTCTTTGTAGATATTTAAACTCTTTTTCTTAGTAAGAAGCATACGCAATTTTAAAGTAAAAATTTTAAAAGAAAAAACAAATAGATAAAAACCATCCAAAATGTTCGATAAAATTAAGTATCCATTTTTATATATAACAAATTGATTTTTAAATATAAATCATCATTCTATATTTTGTAACACATCCTTTAACATTCTAAGATTTATCGATCTTAAAATTTTATACGTATGAGCAAAAATCGTTCAATAAAATAACGTGCATTAAACAGCAACTTGAGAACGAAGAGAATACATGATGAATGGTAAGCGTTTAAGTATAAAAAACAATACGAAAGATGGATAAATATAATGATGATAATTAACTTATAACTTCACGACTGCCTTACCACCTTAAGGATGAAGTTTTTTATCTCCGTCAATCTATAAACAATACAGCTTTTTATTTAACGGATTGCACCTGACATCATTTCACATGGGGTTACTTCATACTTTACACACAAGTTCTACCTTAGAATACTCACCACTCATACAAAAAAATACCACATGTGTAATTTTACATACCTTATATTGCTACTCTAAATGATGATATTTTACAGTAATAAAGCAAGAAATTGATTTATAATTATAATTTTCCTTTTTGCATGTTGAATGAGGCCCTCGAATATCGTAAGATTCTCTCATTCCAAACGTGCTCCATGTTAAATCAATCAAAATCATCCGCTTGCACATTACAAGCAGAGAAAGCTATGTGGATAAAAACTCTGTGTAAGAAAGAACTAAAAATGCCTCTTATGAACGGTCTTAAGTGCCAAGGGCTGTCCGGATTGGACAGAATGGTGCCGGGGCGCTTGTTACTTCACAAGCATAAAGAAGGGAAGCCCAATGGATTTACCGTTATACCATTCATGATCTACGTCGTGGAATAGGCTTGGACGCCTTAAAAGATGTCTCTTTAATGATAAACATAAAACAATGGATTTCAGTAGAGATTTTATGATCGTTCATGAAAAACTAACAAAAGAAAAAGTTGAAATCAATCTAACCGCTCTAAAGCAACAAATATTTTTTTCTGCGCTGCACGCAGTTCTACAACCCTGTTCCGCTCACGCTCAACAATTTCTGCTTTTGCATTTGCTATAAATTTGGGGTTGTTTAACTTAAGCGATATTTTTTCAATATCTTGTTCAATTTTACTGACATCCTTCCTCAAACGAACACGTTCAGCCTCCAAATCAATCAACTGTCCTAATGGTAAACAAAAAACAGCCTCTCCCAAAATCATTTGTGCTGATATTTCCGGAACTTTATCAGAGAAATCAATAACTTCAATACGCGCTAATTTTTTAAGAAGTGCATCATAACGCTTCACACGCTCTCGCGTTACTTCCCCTCCTTCAACAACAACAAGAGGTGCTTGTGTCGCCACTGGAATATTCATTTCAAAACGTACAGACCGAATCCCCGTGACGACATCAATAAGCCAATTAATATCATCAGCAGCTTCTTCATCTATCAATGTTTCCTCTGGCCATTTTGTCAATGCGAGCATATCCTCACGCTTGATGGCTTGCGTTTCTGTAAGAGACCACAACTCTTCCGTCATATAAGGCATAAAAGGATGAAGAAGTTTATAAACTTCATCTAAAACCCAAGCAGTACAAGCTTGAGCCTCATTTTTAGCATCTTCATTTTCCCCCTGAAAAATAGGTTTGAGAAGCTCCAAATACCAATCACATAATGTATTCCAAATGAAACGGTAAAGAGTGGCAGCTGACTCATTAAATTTATAGTGTTCAATACCAGTCGTAACTGCTGAAATTGTTTTAGATAACTCTGTTAAAATCCAACGATTAAGCGCCAGTTTTGCTTGTTCTGGTTTAAAAGCTGGATCATGCTTCACACCATTCATCTGTGCAAATCGGGTAGCATTCCACAATTTCGTAGCAAAATTACGATAACCAGCAATACGGGAAACATCAAGTTTTACATCACGACCTTGTGCTGCCATAATAGCTAAAGTAAATCGAAGTGCATCAGCACTATATTGATCAATAAGCTCTAAGGGATCAATAATATTTCCCTTTGATTTTGACATCTTTGCGCCCTTTTGATCCCGCACAAGAGCATGCACATAAACCGTTGGGAAAGGAACGTCACCCATAAAGTGAAGTCCCATCATCATCATACGAGCAACCCAGAAAAAAATAATATCAAATCCTGTCACAGATAAAGATGTTGGGTAAAAAGTAGATAATTCAGTCGTTTTATTTGGCCATCCTAATGTTGAAAAAGGCCAAAGAGCTGATGAAAACCACGTATCTAAAACATCCGGATCACGGATTAAGTCAACAACCTCACCATAATGAGCAAAAGCTGAATCTAAAGCCTCTTTTTCACTTTTTTCAACAAAAACCGTTCCATCAGGACCATACCAAGCAGGAATCTGATGTCCCCACCATAATTGGCGAGAAATGCACCAAGGTTGAATATTCTGCATCCAATTGAAGTAAGTCTTTTTCCAGTTATCGGGAACAAACTGCGTTTTTCCTTGTTGAACAGCCTCTATCGCTGGCTTTGCTAATTCAGCAGCATGAACATACCATTGATCTGTCAAAAAAGGCTCAATAGGGACACCACTGCGATCTCCATGAGGAACCATATGGGTATGATCATCAACAGAAGCTAAATATCCCTGTTCTTCCATCAAAGAAATAATCTTCTGGCGAGCAACAAAACGATCAGATTTATCGAGATTTTCTACTAACATTTTTAATTCATCTGATAAAATCAAACCATCGAAAAATGCTTCATTTTCACGAAGAAAAATTTCGGCTTTTTGGGTAAAAATATTGATCAAGCGTAAATGATTACGCTGTCCTACTTCAAAGTCATTAAAGTCATGAGCTGGTGTGATTTTTACAGCACCACTTCCAGCCTCAGGATCAGCATGGCTATCACCCACAATTAATAACCTACGACCAACAAGCGGCAAAAGAGCATTTTTACCGATAAGATTTTTATAACGCTCATCTTCAGGATTAACAGCAATTCCTGTATCACCAAGCATTGTTTCTGGTCGTGTTGTCGCCACTGTTATAAAAGTTGTAGCATCATTTGGATCAAAATTTTTACCTTCAAGTGGATATCTAAAGTGCCACAAATGTCCTTGAACTTCTTTTTGCTCAACTTCAAGATCTGAAATAGCTGTCAACAATTTAGGATCCCAATTAACGAGACGCTTATCCCTATATATCAACCCTTGCTTATAAAGCGTGACAAAGACTTCACGAACCGCCTGCGACAACCCCTCATCCATTGTAAACCGCTCACGCGACCAATCACATGAAACCCCAAGGCGACGCAACTGGTTTGCAATAACGCCTCCAGTTTCATAACGCCATTCCCAAATACGCTCAATAAACTTTTCTCTCCCCATTTCTTGACGCGTTGGCTCTTGACGTTCTGCAAGTTGACGCTCCACAACCATTTGTGTAGCAATCCCAGCATGATCCATACCAGGCTGCCACAACACATTTCTGCCACGCATCCGCTGAAATCTAACTATTATATCTTGAATTGTCGTATTGAGCGCATGCCCCATATGAAGTGAGCCTGTAACATTAGGAGGTGGAAGCATAACGCAAAAAGGCTCTGCATCGCTTTTAGAACCAGCTCCCGCTTTAAAAGCCCCACGAGTCTCCCATCTCTTTGCAACCCGTTGCTCTATAGAGGAAGCATCATAGTTTTTTTCTAACATTCTATCCATCCATAACGCCGCTGAAAAACACAATATATGATCAAAACCTGATCAGAATCTCGTGAATCTCAGCCATTCACTAGAGAGCTCGCAAAATCGCAAACAAAATCCCCATAAAATGAAAAACATAAAAATAATTAAGACGATTTTTTAATCGCCTTCACAATCTCTTCACGCAAAATATCTTCCAGCAAAATAGGCAATTTAGACTGTAACCATTCTGCTATAGCCGGACGCAACACATCCTTTGCAATCTTTTCTGCAGAAGAAATACAATATGCAGACAATTCCACATGACCATCCCTTCCTGCATCTGACTGTGATTTCCTTATCTCATCTTCATATTCTTTTGCTTTATAAACAGAATTCCGTTCTTCAGAAGAAAGCTTCATCTTTTGCATATCCATACCAACTGTATTATTTTCTGCCTCTATATCCTCTTTCTCTTGCGTTATCTTCCCCCCTTGATTTTCAGATGAAAGACCAATACGATCAGCTAAAGCTTTCATAGCATCATCAACCGATAAGGCTGTATCATAAATACTCTCTGATGCAACTTCTGAAGCATTCACTGCAACATCTTCATTTAAAAAGTGATCAGATTGAACCGCATTTTCTTCGATTATTTCACGAATAGATGTTAAAATTTCATCCATACTTGGCTCACGTAACACGCTTGAACTCTGTACCATACTTTACAACCTCTCAAAGACGCAACAACAAATAGAATCATATTTTCAGTGTATGCAAAAGAATTATAAGATCAACATGCCTCCCACGATATTTTCAAATATGCTTGTCATAAAGAGGGCGCTACACACAGTTTTCTACACTTTATAAAGATAATATCTCGCCGCAATATTTTTTAACATATTCAACTGTTGATTTACTAATCTTTTAAAAACTAAAATAATTTAAGATTAAAGAGATATTTTTATACATTATCGGATATATTTAATTGTTTTTAAACCTAAATAACTTGCAGTCAATTTACCAATAGAAGATTGAACACTATAGCTCGCCACAACAGCATTACGCTCCGCCATTGCAAGCGCAATCTGAGCATTAATCAATAGAGTACGAGAATTTAAAACATCCAGCGTCGTTGCTTGCCCTACGCGATTTTCTTGAACACGACCTTTCAGAGCAATTTCAGCAGCACGAACACTTTCACGGTAAGCAATAACAGATGAGCGTGCACCCTCCAACTGAAACCAAGCAGAAGTCAGTGCTTGCCTCGTATTACTATGCGCCAAATCGAGTTGAAGCTGCGCCTGTCCAAGCTGTTCCCTTGATTGGCGAATTTGCGCAGACGTACGCCCTCCTTCAAAGATTGGGACACTTACTGACAATCCTACAGATTTAGAAACACCATCTTCTCCAACCCCGCTGTAGATTCGATTATAAGATGCTGTTGCAGAAAAATCAACTTTAGGGAGCAATGCCCCTTCTTTCGCCTTTACATTATAAGCACTCGCATCAACTAAATATTTAGCATAAAGGATTGCTGGATGCATCACAACACTCATTTGGTAAGCCATATCAAGGTTGACGGGAAAATCTTTGGCTATGGGTGGGCGTTTTAACTTTTCAGGATCAGAACCAATAACTTGTCGATACACTGCCTCTGCTGCTTTTACATCAGCACGAGCAAGACTCAGCTCTGAAACCGCCACGGAACGTGCAGCTTGAGCTTGAGCAAGATCAACATGCCCTCCTTCACCCACATCAAATTTTGCTTTATTGGAACGAACGTGTTCCTCAAGAGCTGCCAAATTTTCTCTCCGAAGATCGGCAACACGACGTGCGTGATAGACATTAGCATAAGCGGTCACCACCTCTAGAAACGTATTTTGTTCAACATTACGAAGATATTCACGCTGAGCCTGCAACTTAACTTGAGCTGAAGAAAAGATATTTTGCGTGATAAAACCATCAAATAATCTTTGATTTAATCTCACTCCTATAGATCCAGAAGTGACATAAGGACCTGTAAAAGACTTATTCCGCCCATAGTTCCCAACCCCCTCAACTTGTGGCAATAACCCTGATCGCGCAATGACAACATCATCACTGGATATACGCACAGCTGCACGTTCACTATTCAACTTAGCATTATATTTATAAGCCTTAGAAAAGGCATCCATCAATGTTTCAGCACAAACAGTCTCTGATAGTAAAACACTCAACACCAGTAATAAACATGCCTGAAACTTCTTGTTTATTCTAAACATAATACACACAATAACAAACCCCAAATAAATTACAAAATTATCTTTTATTCACAAAACAAACAAGCACTAAAACACAAAACCAGGTGTTTTGAAAAAACAAGGAAGAGGCTTTACAGCGAGATTAAAAGCACGACGAGCCGAGATGATCCCATCTTCTTTTATATAGATTTGTGCAACAGCAGCATTTCCATACCCTTCAACCACAACAAGACGTCCACAGTCTTTCATTTGATCAAAGATACCCTGAGGAATAAAATCAACAGATCCCTCAATGAAAATCACATCATAAGGTCCCTCAACAGCATATCCTTGCTCTAATGGACCATGAACGACAACCACATTATCACATTGATTACGTTCTAAAGCTTCAAGAGCACGTTCAAAGAGAGATTTATTACTTTCCAGCGCAATCACAGACCCTGCAAGTTTTGCAAGCAACGCTGCACAATAACCACTATTTGCACCAATATCTAAAACAACATCTGATGATTTTAAAGCGGCAAGCTGTAGTAGTTTCGCTAGAGATGCAGGTTTCATCAAATAGCGTGCAGGAACCCCATCTTGCTCTGGACATAGAACAATATCGGTATCAAGATAACTTAACACTTTCATATCTTCCGATACAAAATCTTCACGAGACACCGTTAAAAAGGCTTCAAGAACTGATAAATCCGTTACATCGACTGTACGAATTTGATTGTCAACCATTTTGCGACGAAGCTCAGCAAAATCTGCAACCATAACGAATATTTTCTCCTAACCTACAAAAAACAAACCAAACAGCGACAATAAGGGATAAAGATCTCTTAAACTATGGGCATTACAAAAAAGGATGCTACAGTCAACAATTAGATTTTAACTGTATAATCTCTCATACAAAAGTGTCTTCACAAGAATAGAGGGAAATAATCTATTTTCCTATACCTCATCTCCCTTAAAAGCCGTTTCGTTTAAAATCGGCTGGAGGCCTCGCCCGGAATCGAACCGGGATACAAGGATTTGCAGTCCTCTGCGTAACCATTCCGCCACGAGGCCTCGTCAACAAACATAAAGGTTTCAATAAGGGAAGGCAACGCATCCGTCAAGGTGTAGAAATCTTCTCTCGCCTTTTTTCCTCTTATTACACAATTTATCATATTTTTTTAAAAAAAGTAATTTTATCCTTTGCAAATCAGTATTGCTTTGCTATAGCCTTTTCAAGCTATAGCCTTTTCAACTAAATGATTGGGCACCGTTCCCCGGTAGCTCAGCGGTAGAGCAACCGGCTGTTAACCGGTTGGTCGCTGGTTCGAATCCGGCCCGGGGAGCCACTTTTCTTTTCTATCACAAATAACTTATTGGTTTTCCAAGTGTTTTTTACAGTGAGGGATTCGTTAATAAAAGTAATGGAATAGGATTTTTGCAATAAAGTAGAAACGCAATATCCTACCGGATGTATTTTTTGCAATGAACGCAAAAAGCAATTGATTCATTTTAAAATAGCACAAATAAGATTACTTTTTTCAAACTACCGCGCCTTTATAAGAGAACACAGCAATTATTTGCATATTATAAATTACGATTTCTTTCATCAGAGATGAATTATTAAGCTCCATCAGCAATGAATCGGTCTCATATATTTTTTTCCAAAGAAAGAATGATTTGTACTCAATAAAGGAATTAAACTTAAAAGCCTGCTCATGAAGCAATCATTTTGAAAAATGAAAGAAATAACAATCAAGGTCATATATTATCTCCATACACCCCACATAACCTCCTCCCCATCCTAAAAGAAAAAAACATAAAACAAGTCTGTAAACACTCCGACGTCTTATCTAACAGGTTGTTCCTCCTGCTAACCACTTCAACGCTTTACAAACAACCTTGCCTTGGATATTCATGACACTGTCATAAAACATTTAATGCATAAAGTTTTGTAGACTTTATATCCTCCCAAACTAATAGTGTTTTACAGTAAAAACAAAGATAACGAGCTAAATTGTTGAGAATCCTGAGAAAGCCTTCAGAAATCATGACATTCTCGCTATTGTATTATGCAGTCACACGCTTTTTTAAAGAGATATCTCTTAAATCCCCCAAGTCTCTTTCACAGTGACTCCCGTAAATGGTAAAAATGAAATCGATTGATCAACCCCATCTTTATTTATAATAAAAGCCATACCATCATACTATTTTCCAACTCTCAATCTTAGCAACCCCCCTTGCCTTTGAAAGAGTTTATAAGAATCATTTTATTTATTTCTCAAATGTCCATTTATACAATAATTTCACATATAACGTGCAAGTGAATACTTTTGATTGATCCGCATAAATAGCTTCAAAGTGAAAAAAATTTTACGATATAATGAACTATTCAATATATAAAACAGTGAGTTATTATTAGACATCAATTTTTAAAATTAAAAGTCATCATTAAAGATAAAACACATCCTATATAAAAATAATTTTATATAAATAAAATCTACTTTTATTCCCATTTTAAAAAATGGGAATAAAGCAAATAAATAATTGCCTCTTACAATAATGATTTTTTAAAGATTTTCAAATAAATCCAAACAGTTAGAGGTTTTCATTTCTAAAAAATGAAAACCTCTAAAGGGTCTTCTTACTTTGACAAGAGTATTTTATAGCTCTTTTCAATTGAGAATAAATCAACAAAAGTAAAAAATCTCCTGTACATGATCTTTTTTCAAGACTTTATCTAAGCAGCCTTCTTAACTGATTTCCGAAAACGAAAAGTCTTTGCACGCTTTGCCACCGCTTTTGCTTTTTTATGCCTCTCATTTTGAGGTGAAGAATTCTTCCGCTGCAACTGTGCGGTATCATCTTTTCGACCTAAAAACTGTTTTTGACGTTTAGATTTTTTAAAACGGCGTTCCTTATCGTTTTCGTTTTCTTTACTTTCTCGCACAATTGGCTTTTCTGGAAACGCTGCAAATTGTTCTGGAACAGCCTCAGCCACCAATTTCATACGAATCAAGCGCTCTATAGCACGCAAGCGGGACCTTTCTATCTTCTCATCAAAAAGCGTAAGTGCTACACCAGATGCACCATTACGTCCTGTACGACCAATACGATGTACATAACTTTCAGCTTCATCTGGTAAGTCGTAATTAATAACGTGACTTATCCCTGGTATATCAATACCGCGTGCAGCAATATCTGTTGCCACTAGGATCTGCACAGATCTTTCACGAAAAGCTTTTAAAGCAGACTGGCGAGCACCTTGTGATTTATTTCCATGAATTGTTGCGACTAAATATCCTATCTTTTCTAAACTACGTGTGACAGCATCTGCCCCATGTTTAGTTCGAGTAAAAACAATAACCGAATCAAAAGCTGGATTTGTCAAAAGTTTACTTAAAACATTCTTTTTTTCATTCGTAGGAACACAATATAATTTTTGGCAAATCTCTACAGCCGTAGTACCTTGAGGAACAACTTCAATTTTAACCGGATCATTGAGTAAACATTTTGCAAGCACAGCAATTTCCCTCGGCATTGTTGCAGAAAAGAGTGCTGTCTGACGCTCTTGATGCAAAAGCTTTGCAATTTGCTTAACATCATGAATAAACCCCATATCCAACATACGATCTGCTTCATCCAAAATCAAAAAACGAGATTGGGAAAGATCAACACACTTTTCACGAACAAGATCTCTCAAACGCCCTGGAGTCGCTATCAAAACATCCACACCTGCTTCCATACGTTTAATTTGTTTTAAACGTGATACGCCCCCAAAAATAAGACATGTTGAAAGATGTGCTCCTTTCGCCACAGTACGGATCGTTTCATCAATCTGAACAGCAAGTTCACGCGTTGGAGCTAAAATCAAAGCGCGTGCAGTTTTAGGACAGCGTTTATCACCCAAAGCCAAAATCTGACTTAAAATAGGTAAACCAAATGCCAAGGTTTTTCCAGAGCCTGTCTGAGCAACACCTAAAATATCGTGTCCTTTCAACATCACTGGAATAGCTTGTTCTTGTATAGGTTTAGGTTTACTCATCCCAGCAATGAGTAAATTTTTAATCAAAAGAGTAGGTAAACCTAACTTTGTAAAAACATTTTCTTCTTTTATAGGCAAAATAAAATCTTTCCTTAGCTGAAGAACTCAAAAGAAGTAACCATCTGAACTCTTCACTCAAGAATCCGCGCAAGAGAAATCCCTGACATTTTAAATGAAGCAACGCCTAAAAAGCGGCTTGCGCAACTTATGAACACCTTGAAATCAAGATAAAGGCGTATAAACTTCACTTTACAAAAAGCCAACAAACCAGCCTAAATGCCTTCATCTCTATTATCTTTGGATTATGATAAAAAAGCAAGAACTTTACGAAATACATTTATCATGAATAAAAACAATATTTAGATCGTTTACTTTTTGATGATTGTGTCTATCGGTAAATGTACCTTGATAAAATCAGGATAAATCTCGAGAAAAACTGGATTTTGTAAAGTTTTTTGACCGCCATAAATTAAATACCATTGGTTTTTATCAAAAATCGCCAAAGTTTTATATTGAATGATGCGATCCTTCATATCAAGAACTGTTGGAATTAAAGCATACAAAGTACCATTATCAGTTTGTAAATACTCTATATTTTCTTTATCTAAATAATAAGCACCAGAAGGCAAACCCTCAAACTTCCTATGCAACTGTTGAAGAAAATCACTACGTAAAGCACTCTCTGTTGTATTCAATCGATGTGCCATCTCTTTATAAAGCCGCTCAGGCATATAACGAGAAATAGGCATAAAATCCCCATTTTTTATAGCATTATTGACATCAACAACGACTCTTGAAAGTTCAGCTTTTTGTACTATCGTTGGCTGAGATGCTAAACTCTGTTGATTAACAATCAAAAAGAAAAATAGACTCAGCACCGAATAAAAAATAGGTTTCATCATTATACTTCTTGTTTTAGTAAAATTTCAGTTTCTCAAATAACAAAATCAAATAACGTTTGATCATCAGTAATATCACGATAACGCCAACCTAACGTTTGAAATTTTTCCTCTAAAAGACAAAAATTACCGTATTTTTTTGTTTCAATCGCAACCAATACAGAACCAAAGTTTCTCGCTGATTTTTTAAGATATTCAAAACGCACAATATCATCATCTGGTGATAATGTGGAAAGAAAATGACGCAATGCACCAGGATGTTGCGGAAAACTAAAAATAAAATATTTTCTCAACCCTTGGAAACGTAAAGAACGCTCTTTAATTTCTGGCAAACGCTCAAAATCAAAATTACCTCCTGAAATAACGAGAAGAATTTTTTTCCCCTTTAACTCTTGAGGAGAAATACTGTTAAGCGCATCAATCGATAAAGCACCAGCCGGTTCAAGAACCACACCTTCCACATTAAGCATTTCAACCATCGTAGAACAAACGCGGTTTTCAGGAACCGTAATGACAGAATCAGCGGGAAATTTCTTTAGAATTGTATAGTTTAGTGCACCAATTTCAGCCACAGCAGCACCATCTACAAAAGTGTCAATGCTTTCAAGCTTAACGCGTTTTCCACTCTCCAAACAAGCAAGCAAACTTGCAGCTCTTTGCGGCTCAACAAAACGAATCTTTGTTTTCCAACCATATTCATGTAAAAACTTGCTCACTCCACTTGCCAAACCACCACCCCCTACCGGCACAATCATCAAATCTGGCTCACTTTCTCCATTGAGTTTTTTCCATTGTAAAGCAGCTTCACAAAGCACTGTTGCCTGCCCTGTAATAATGCGAATATCATCGAAAGGTGGAGCCATTACACCACCGCTCTCCACGACAAAGGATTGCGCAGCTTCATAACATTGATCAAATGTTTCACCAATCAAACGAATATCAATGAATTCTTTGCCAAAAATACGTGTTTTTTCAATTTTTTGTTGTGGCGTTGTCATGGGCATGAAAATCACGCCTTTACGTTTAAAATAACGACAAACAAAAGAAACCCCTTGCGCGTGATTCCCCGCTGAAGCGCAAACAAATGCAGAATCTGGTGATATACAGCTAAGCATTTCTGAAACAAAATTGAAAGCACCACGAATCTTATAAGACCGCACCGGTGTTAAATCTTCACGCTTTAAATAAATTTCTGCATCATACTTTTGACTAAGAAAATCATTTCTTTGAAGTGGTGTTTCAGCAAACACGTGATGCAATCCCACCATAGCTTTTGTGACGTCTTGAATAAATTGACTCATAACACTAATCATTTCACGCTTTATTTACATTATAAAAGCTTTTTCTATCGATAAAGAAAACTATTGTCAGTCAAAATTTCACTAAAAAATGAAAAATGTTTCTTTTGTCATTAATTCTTGATTCAATAAAAGATATAGCTTATGAGAGAACTCACATCGCGGACGTGATGAAAACGGTAAACATAGCAGACTTAAAATCTGCCGGTCGAAGACCTTGCGGGTTCAAGTCCCGCCGTCCGCACCATTGTATCTTAATCTCTCTTATTTTCCAATGATTTATTAAAAATCAACAAAAATTAAAGCACCTTCTAAACCACCTTTCACAACTTTATTATAACGCTATCAGACGGTACCGCGGTGATGCCAAAATACGAATCATTGCTGCTTTTTGAGGTACCTTTTTAGCACGTTGACCTCCTCCTTGTCTTTTAGGATGGAGAGGCAGTTAATCTTGATCTCCTCATCCTTGAGGATGAAGAAATGAGTCGTGTTTTTAACGTTAAGCAGCTTTCACAACAGAGCTTGGTAAAATTCGCTTAGCTTCTGTTGTAACTGATTTGTAATGCTTAAGCTCTTCTTCGAGGTCATTTGCATCTAACAAACGCCTTATAATCAACCCTAATATTTCTCCAACACCAGCAGCACATTCACACTCTTAACAGGAGTAAGATAATATGAAGAAAAGCGAAATGGGTTAGAAATGACCGTGGCTGTCGTATCCCTGATGATTTCGAATCTGTTTATGATTTCGCAATCAAAGAGGGTTTGCCTCCAAAGCGTGTGAAAGTCGAAATGGCAAAATTTCGAGATTACTGGAAATCTAGAGCACGCAAGGATGCACGCAAAACGGATTGGAAAGCAACGTGGCGCAATTGGGTGCAAAAAGCTATCGAGGATTTAGGGAAAGGAAAAAACTATGGAAAATCACTCTCAAAGGCAAAAAAGCGTTGGTGAACGCATCTCAGACAGCACCCTTGATATCGGGTCTCGAGGTCACTTTAAAACACATTCACGAGATGATAGCTCCGGAGTTTCCTTTGGTTTTGAAGAGTGGCAGTGCATTGACACAACAGCAGGAAACGATTGCCTTAGGTGCTTGTGATCAACTTCACGAATTGTTTTCAATAAAAGCGAGCAAAAAGGACATAGCTAAAGCAATTCGGATGCTTTCGTGTGGTTGAAAAATTTCGCAACAGGCAGATCATGAAGGTATGGCGCTTACCTATGAAATGGTTTTGGAAAGTGTTTCTGCGTGGTCACTGATAAAAACGGTTAAACGGACTTTATGCGATGAGTTAGAAGGTTTATCGGATACGTTTTTTCCAAGCACTCGTGAATTCGTAAGATTATGTCGTGATTTGGAAAATAGTCTTTTGACGAAAGCCAATCTAGTACGCAAGGCTGTTTTGAACACCCGTGAAAAAAGGCTGAAAGAAAAGGCAATGAGAGAGAATTCAAGACCACTCGCGTTGGTTGAAAAGCAAAAGCTTGAAGGGATTTTAAATGGTCTTGGGGGAACATTGAAAAACATTGCAGGTTAGTAAACTAGTGAAAATTGCTGATCGTTTTGTGATTGGATGTGCATTTAAATCGAAAAAATGGCACCGTACAGAGCAATTTAAAGATTTTATGATAAAAAACCTATCCTATAAAACGCTCTGTACGATCAAATTTGAGGCAAATAGACAAATTTGTAAAATTAGGATTAAAGCATATTCATTTTAAAACATCTATTCTTAAAAAACCGTAAACAGCCCATGCGAAAGAGATTTGCTGCAACGGCGCTGGATATGCACTATGGGGGGGACGGAGCAGAGGAGTATCTTTACAACCTCTACGAATATGAAGACGGCACAAGAGAGTGTGCAAAGTTTGATGGTGGTCAGTATTACAAAACACCTAAGATTGCGGATTTTAGTACCAAAGCGCAAGTAAAAGCATGGGTTTACGATGGTACTATTCCGAAAAGCGTTCTCAATTACAAACCTCTTATAGACGAGATAAGCAGAGAGATAAAAAAATATTGACTTTATTCAGAGTATATTGCGTATTGCTCTAAATGCGCTTCTTAAACATTTTACACAAAAGCATAAAAAGCTATTGAATCATGGGCTTTATGTTATATTTTTATATAATATTAGAGAGGGAGTTTTATGCACACAACAAAATTACGTAAAGTTGGAGGATCAGTTATACTCTCTATACCGCCTGCATTGATTGATGTTCTTCATCTTACTGAAAATATGCAAGTGGGTTTGGTTATTGACAATGGATAATTGGTTGTGAAACCACAGATATCGCAAAATTACACTCTTGAAGAATTGTTAGCCCAATGTAATCCTTCAGACGATTTTGCGGATAAAGATGTAGAGTGGTTTGATGCTAAACCTGCTGGCAGAGAGCTCTTGTAATGAAGCGAGGTGAAATTTGGTTTGTATCGCTTGACCCAACTTCTGTTTATGAGAAAAAAGGAACGCGTCCTGTACTGATTGTATCACCGGAGGCGTTTAATCATTTAACAAAACACCCATTGTTTTGCCCATTACGAGTGGAGAAAATTTTGCTAGAACAGCAGATTTTGCTATTTCATTGGTGGGAACAGAGCTGCATACAACAGGTGTGATACGCTGCGACCAACCGCGTGCTTTAGATATAGTAGCGCGTAATGGAAAAAGAATGGAAACTATTCCATATATAATTATGGATGAAGTCTTAGCAAGGTTATCAACATTTCTTACTTGAATTTTTTCTACACTTTTTTATGTTTAAAAACACCAACTTTAGGTAAAAAGTAAAAAAGCATAAGATCATGATTTTTTCTGTTGACAATCGGCTAATCAATTTTTCACAGAATAAAAATCAATAATTGACTAATGATGTCATTAATTATGACTCAAAAGGAGCCATAATGAAAGCTGTCATCACTAAGCCAATGTGTGTTGTTGGCGACAATAAAAGCACTGTTCGCTTTGAACCATCAACACCCAATAATCCATTTGTTGAAGTTTCCAATCAAGTCTACGCACGTCTCAAGCGCGCTAATGCTGTAAAACCTTTTATTGGAGTCAAGACAACAGCAAAAACAGACAAGACAGTTGAACAAATTAAGCAGATAAAACAAGAAGCCGTACAAACATCGTCTGAACCAGTGACAGAGGAAATTCCACTCGAACAGCCAAAAGCATCTAAGGTCTCTCAATCATCAACACCTGCTCCTAAAAAGCCTTAGAAGTTGAAATTAAGTATCCACCCAAAATGGTATCTTCAACAGGTGAATGATACCTTCACCAGTCTTCAAGCCCCTCGCCTTAATTGGTCCCCTTTCTGCGTAATGCTGTAAACACCTCTGCAAAACAAGTCGAACGCTTTGCAGAAAAGAAGATTTCTGATACTACATCAGCCCAATCAAAGCGTATTAAGCAAGGTGTTTATATTAAAGAAAAGGCGACAGCAAGGTTTCTTGAGACAGATATCATTCGTTCTGGAACACCGATACTTCTTAAATTTTTTAAAGCAAAAGAACAAAACGCGGCGTGACTTACACAACTGTTTGGAAAAAAACAAATCTTGCCCTATGTTTTTATCAAGGGTGGGAGTTTTCCAAAGCGTGTTGATTTAAAAAAGATGAAGGGTAATGTTTTTCAAAGGGTGAATGGAGATCAATTCCCCATTGCAAAACAAGAGGGACCCTCAACTTCTGAGGTCATGTCAAAGACAGAGATTGCAAGTGCTATTGTAAAAAAGCCAACGAGAGATTAATTGCCAATATACAGAACCAACTTGCTCATCATGAATACGCTGCCAACAAGAAAAGCTAGATTATGTTCTTAAACTTTATCTATATATTACATATCCTTATGAGTTTATGCATTACACACTTTGATTGCAATTTTAAAAACAGATTATCACTTATGCTTTGTTTTTTCCATAAAAAAGTCAATAAAATCAATGTAAAAGGTACTTCCCAGCGGGTTGGCTTCGTTGCGGGGCAGACTAGTACGAACTATCGCTAGCGACAGAATTTTCAATTTGACTGTACATTGTACACTTAACTAATTGATAAATAACAATTTTAATATGTACACTGTACAGTATGTGAAACGTTTTCTTAGCAAAAAGTAATTTTTGTTGCTGGACAATTCTATAGTAATAGATATTTTCGAATCATGTGCCTCAAAAACACCTTAAAACAACTAGCGGATTAGTTGCCGAAATAACTAATCTTCCGCAATTCAAAAGCTTTAACTCATTGTATGCTAATAGCTTTGTCAGGTGTGGTTATACCATATACCCCCTTCGGGGAAAGGCGTAACGACGGACTAGATGCCGTGTTTTTTAGCGCCCAGCACTCTTTTAGAATGTCATTAAGGAACGCCTAACATCTAAGAATTCTTTATGAATACCATTATTAAAATTACTGAATTATGTGGCAAAAGGCATGACAATATTATGCGTGACATCAAGAAAACGCTTGAAGAACTTAACCCCCTCAAATTTGAGGGGGTTGATTTTGGTGGCACTACCTTGATAACAAAGGTGAAAGCCGCCCTTGTTATAACCTGCCAAAGCGTGAATGCTTAATTCTTGTTTCTAGTTACAGCACTGCCTTACGAGCAAAGATAATTGACCGTTGGAAAGAGTTGGAAAGACAAGTAGCTATTCCACAAATTGATTACTCCAAACCCGAAGTATTACTTGGCGCCTTAAATCATCTACAAAATCAAATTGAGCAGAAAGACCATGTTATTTCAGAATTAGCACTAAAAGCAAAAAAGGCTTCATAGACTGTTCTGCCATCACCATTCAAAAACCGGATGGAACAGAAAAGGTGCTGCCTTCAACAAAAATCACACCTAAAGGATTGGCATGTTTGAGAGAACGAATCCATGGAGGTGTGCAATGAAGGTAAATACTAACTTCTTATGCGATTTATGGATGGCATTATCTCAATTTTCTAGACATGAAAATATGAGTGATAAGATTGTACTGCTCTGGTTGACATCATGAGTTTAGTAGAAAAAGCTTTGATTTTAAAACTTCAAGATGAAGTGCCAATCCTTCTTTCGATATCTTTCTCATCTGACGCTCCATAAAAAAAGCCCCACAAAAGTGGGGCTGGATAAAATGATGTTCTAATCAATCTCGCACTAATTATAATAAAATGGGTCGCTACATCCACGGGCGCCTATTTTTTCATCTTCTACATAACGAGAATGCGCAAAATTCCGTACAAGATGATCATTGTTAGAGCCACCAGTCCAATCGCCTCCTCCCAACATAACATTTATGTCTACACGTAAACTGCTTCCTTGCTCCCCTGTATGCCATTTAGTCACTGGATAACAACCAGACAAATATTGCCAAACATAACCGCAACCATCCTCACAACCGATATGCGAAATCATCCGTCTATTGTTTGTATCAACGTGTCCTCCAGACGTCTTAAGAGAAGGCGCTTGATTGCCGACAATACTGGTTGCTTGATTACTTCCATACATACTTGGCGAAAACTCATCACTCGTCAAAAATCTCTTATTAACAGACCAAAAATCAAAGGCATGATCTGCATAGCTACGATTGGTCGTAATCGGAACACCATATGCCGACTTTGCATTTACACCTGTCCCTGATTGAAGATAAATATCAACCCAAATATTATGCCACGGATTGTAAACCATTCCCTCTGGGTCACTACGTGGACGGTGATTTAAACACCAAACAGAATTAGGCAAAATATCCCCTGCTTGATAACCCGATAAGAGATGACCTTCAATCTCACCAACATCCGCACAAAGCGTATGAAATCCGCCAATCTTTTGAGAATTATCCTCTGTATAGCCATCAGGAGCCGTCGGATTTTGCGAAAGCTTAAGGGCTATCTCATTCGTCTGATCTTTTAGGACGATATATATAATAATCCTTTCCTGCTTCAATATATTCTTCAAAAGACGCACTTCCACGCACTGGAATGCGGTAAAAGATGGACCTATCCCCATTCTCACCGCCACGATAAAAGCGAAAACACGCCCCTGCATTGATCACAAGACCTTTTCTATTGTGTGAATCGGCTTCCAGAATTCTGTCAGGTTGATTAAAACGCACATTCTCTAAAAAATTAGTGGAAAGAGAACCTACCTTACTTTGAAGTTCAGAAAGACTGTCACTGTTCCTCTGTGCCTTCTCTTGAACTTCTGTCAATGCACTCTTCGCTTCTTCCGCTAACACTTTTGCCTCAGAGGCGGCTGTATTCGCAGAATTTGTCGTTGCTGTCACCGTGTCTAATGAACTCTTGACCTCTCCAAGCCCTTGCTTCGTCGTATCAGCTTCTTCCTTTGCTTGCTCCGCAACACTCTTCGCTTCTTCCGCTGTCGACTTCGCAGTCTCAGCTACTTCCTTGGCTTCTACAACCAAAGGTTCTACCTTACTGCCTTAGCCTGTACTGCTTCACAAATGATCAGATCAAATTCTGGTAAACCGTATTTCTTTTGCGCATCCGCAATCACTTGGATTAATTGGTAAGTAGCAAACACCACGGTCATTGCATTCGCTAAGACTTTATTTGTTTTTTTCAAAGCTTTTGAACATCAGTTGGTAGCTGATAGAGCAAGATCTGAAACATCGAATTCGACAACAGCATCTTTGTTTTTCGACGCTTGCCAACTTATGTATCAGAATACACCGCAAAGGAACGAAACGGCACTTCTGTATAGCGTGTCCATTCTCTTATCGTTTGTGACATCAAAGTCAGAAAAGGCACGAAAAACAAAACACGCTTGCCAGTTCTGGTTATTTGTTCTGCTATCTTAAAGATGGTAAAAATCTTCTCCGTTTCAAATGCCATAATAAGTTTGCCACGGTCTGCTTCTTTTAAACCCTCAGAGACTTTCTCATACTTTTGGATTTGTTGAAAAGTTACCCCTAATTGATGCCCTAATTGCTTTTGAGACATTCCCAGCATTGTTCTTTGAAAGCGAATTTTTTGCCTATAGAAATGTCGTTAAAATGTAGCCTTTTGCTTTTCACTCTTAAGCTCCCCCCGCTGAGTGCAAGCACCCTCGCATTAGTATTCCGAGAGCCTGAAAGTACTGAGTTCGAGTGAGCTTTTTTTTACTTTTAGTGCTCATCGCACCTAGACATAGAAAAATATCCCATAATTCCGAGACACCCACAGAGTGGGCTCATTTATGATCGAACTTTAGGGCTTTCAACCCCTACTGATCGCTGCGTAGACGACCAAAATCACTCTTTAAGTAATAAAATCATTTCAGGAAATTGGCAATCAAAATTAAAATAATCTCAAAGACTATAAGATTGGGCACTCTTCAAAAGAGAGCCAATGCGAAGAACTGTCATCATGGTTAGTCATCACCCCACACAATGCTTCTTTTTCAGAAAACGCAAAACGCGATATAAGAAAAAATGTTGTTTGCAAAGTTTTCTCTTGCCTATACAAAGAGAAAATGAAAAATTTGGAGGGCGCCCTATGATAAATGACATCTACTGTGTTGGATACAATTATGTTGAACATGTTCATGAACTAGGTAATGTTGTTGAAGATGAACCCGTTATCTTTAGCAAGCCAAAAAGTTCACTCGTTTTAGGCAATGAAATTTATCTCCCTAATTTTTCCAAAGAAATACATTTTGAAACCGAAATTGTGCTCAAAATCTCAAAGGACGCTTTCATGATCATGGAGGAAGAAGCAGAAGAATGCTATGATGCCGTAGCAATAGGTCTTGATCTCACAGCGCGGGATTTGCAAACAAAACTGAAAGAAAAAAAGCTTCCTTGGCTTTTATCGAAAGGATTTAAAGGCGCTGCATACGTCTCTGACTTCATAAACAAGGAAAAAATAAACAACCCAATAACCTTTGCAATGAAGTTGAATGGCGAAACAAGACAAGTTGGCAATACGAAAAATATGATCTTTAGCTTTGAGAAGATAATCTCATTTTTAAGTCACTACATTCAGCTAAAACGTGGTGATCTCATATACACAGGCACTCCACAGGGTGTCGGAAAACTTTCTCAGTTTGACAGAATAGAATTGTATCTCGAAAATCAATTAATTTCAGAGCTAAAAGTAAAATAAATCATCAAATACTGACCTTTTTCATTATTTCATTTTTTTTAGTCATCTCACTGGGGACGAATATGGCCCTTATCATCGATAATGCAACGAGATTGGGAAGAAAGAACGCATTTGTAAACGTTTTAGGATTGTGTACAGCAACATATGTGCATGGGGCATTTTCCACACCTAGGTGTATCAGCGCTCATTCTCAACAACAAAACGCTGTTTTTTTTAGTAAAACTCATGGGTGGCAGCTATTTATTATACATGGGCTTTAAATCAATTAAATCTGGAATACACAGCTTAAATTCAAAAGAAAGAAGTTCAACGAATGAAAAGCATGCTACGAGTGAAACAAAGCTTTTAACCAGCTATATGGACGGTTTTCTGACACAAATACTAAACCCCAAAGTATCTATATTTTACATAGCAGCTTTTCCAAAATTCTTAGCTTCTGGAGGTAGCATTAAAAAAGGTTTTGAACTTGTCACAATACATTCTTTCAACATCTTTGCATGGTTTACTTTAATGACCATTTTTATATCATTTGCCAGTACCGCCTTAAAAAAGCAGCGGGTAAAAGACTCGATTAACATTGCGACAGGAACAGTTTTATCTCTGTTTTCTTTTTTCATTTTCTTTGGATAGTTTTATCTTTTGATAACAAATTGTAAAGTTAATAGAGCAATCTTTTCCTGATTCTGTCTCTCACTATGAATAGCTCAATCTCTAACAGAGCTTATACAATCCCCAGTTCTTTTTTTCTTTATATAACTGAATTACGTTGCATTTCTTTATCATACTCTCAAGGACGTTTGTGTAAACTTTGTGTAAACAATGTGAGTTTCTCGCAACATTTTATAAAATGTTACCAATATCTAAACAAAATCCTTATTCATCACTTTTAAAAAAATAAGCTATGATATTCCTCTTTTCGTTTATGAAACAAAAGTAACTTTTTGATTTATGATAGCACCATACAAACAAAAAAATGATTTTAAAAATCATTTTAATTTTCCATTAAAAATTGTTTCTTAAACTAAGATGAGAACTCTCGAGTGCTATTTGAGCAAAAAGTAAAACTCTCACCATTATGAATAATAATAAATAATGCACTGATTACAAATAATAAGTTTCAAAAAATTATAAAAACTCCTGACAACTTTCTGAAATAATTTTAAAAGCCCCACGTCTTTTAATGAACAATTTATTTGTTATTAATAACAAAAAAAGCTCCCTATTCAAATATCTGTTACGTTATTTAAGAGGACAACATTCTCTTTTTTCAAAAGCATATTCCTAAAACATATTCTTTTCTTTATCCACACAAAATCATAAAAAACGTTTTTTTCCTTTACACCTCATTTATATCATGCTTCGATACGAAATAATGCTTTTTTAGTGTAATTTAATCTCAAAATAATTAAAGGGAACCCCCAAAAAATGAGCTACAAACAAAATTTAAAAGATAATTCTCAGAATAAGTTGCAGCGTGGACTACACAACCGACATGTACAACTTATAGCCATTGGTGGTGCTATTGGAACAGGTCTCTTCATGGGGGCAGGAAAAACAATTAGTGTAGCAGGTCCTTCCATCATACTCGTTTATGCTATTATCGGTTTTGCTCTATACTTTGTCATGCGTGCTATGGGAGAATTGTTGCTTTCTAATTCACAATACCGATCTCTTATTGATTTTTCAACCGATATGCTAGGACCGGGAATAGCTTTCTTTGTTGGCTGGAGCTATTGGTTGAGCTGGGTTGTAACTGGAGCTGCTGACATTATTGCCATCATCACTTATATGAACTTTTGGTGGCCAACACTCAATCCATGGTTTACCGTTTTTACCTGCATTAGTGTCTTTTTAATCTTTAACCTCTTTGCCGTGAAACTATTCGGTGAACTTGAATTCTGGTTTGGTCTTATCAAAGTCGTCGCAATTTTAGCATTAATTGTTGTGGGATTTTATATGATCGTTACGGGCTTTACCTCTCCCAATGGTACGGTTGCTTCTCTCAATCACGTATGGAACGATGGCAATATCTTTCCGCGAGGAATGACAGGTTTTTTTGCTGGATTTCAAATTGCCATTTTTTCTTTTGTTGGTATAGAAATTGCTGGAACAACCGCTGCTGAAGTAAAAGAACCTAAAAAAGTTCTCCCCAAAGCAATTAATGCAATACCGGTCCGTATTGTACTCTTTTACATTTTTTCTCTCGCTGTAATTATGTCTGTCACACCTTGGGATCAAATTGTTCCAGATAAAAGCCCCTTTGTCTCGATGTTTTGGCTTGCAGGCATTCCGATAGCTGCTGGCTTGGTAAACTTTGTCGTTATCACCTCAGCTGCCTCTTCAGCAAATAGTGGTATTTTTTCTACCAGCCGTATGATATATGGGCTTGCAACACAAAAAGGTGCCCCTCCAATTTTAGGTAAACTTTCCAGATACCATGTTCCAGCCAATGCTCTATTCTTTTCCTGTTTATGTATTTTAATAGGGTATACAATTGCCTCACTCTCTCCAAGCCTCATAAGTGCTTTTACAATTGTGACAAGCATTTCAGCTATTGCATTTTTATTCGTATGGTCTGTAATTTTGATTAGCTATATTGTGTATCGTCGCAATCGCCCTCATCTACACGCTGAATCCATTTATAAAATGCCAGGAGGTGTTGTCATGTGTGGGATAATTTTAGTTTTCTTTGTTTTCATGCTCTATTTGTTGACATTAGAAGCTGATACTCTACTAGCCTTAAAATATAGTATATTCTGGTTTGTTTTCTTGGGTATAATGTATTTTATGTTTGTAAAGAAAAAAATAACTCAAGGTAACAAATAAAGTCTATACATAAAAACATCTCAAAAAAGGGTAATTTTAGTTACCCTTTTTCTACTTAACCTCCTCCCCAAACATCAAAAAACGACGATTCCTACCGGCACCGGTTTGTAAACAATCCGGCTTATTAAGGGGGAATGCTGCTGATCATTTATATGGTTCACCTACATAAGGCTCTATGGGCTAGCCCTGCCCTGAACACCACCACCCATTCTAAAAATACTTAATGTGTAAAATGTTATATGCTTTATATCACTACTCTACACAACAGTACTTTACTGTATAATAGGATAAGAACGAGCTATTCTGTAAAGAATTCTCTATAAACTTCACTGACATTGTTTACTAATAAAACATGAGATTTTATCTAAAACTTCCCCCCCCCAAAAAAATTTATATTCAATTTTTTATCAAAATTAAAAATATAGCTCTAAACAGAATATATCTTAATAGCTATCTGCAATAAAAAAAGATTCTATGAAAATATTTTTCTATTTGTAATAAATTTTAAATATAAATACTTAAAGATAAATTTTAAATATGTTTTTTCATATTTTAAATAATAGTTTAACTACTTAAACTTATTTTCTTTATATATAAAGTTTTATATTTAATAAATTTACAATTTTATTTATATTTTTCTATATATAAAAATCTACATTAATAAATAATTTTAAATATAAAGATATTTATACAATAAATTACTATAAATAAATATACATAAATATAAATTATTATTTATATACAACTATATATAATATATAATATAAATTATATTATATATTATATATATAACTTATGTATAAAACATAAAAAATCAAAAAAATATAATACAATTTATCTTTTGTTTCTTATATATAAAATAATTATTCCATTAGTTAATAATGTTTTTGCTTTATTCACATATAGTAATAGAAAAAAATTCCTTTACTCCTTAACCATAGCGTGTTCCGATAGAAGGAATTACCTTTTTTAGGGTAATTTTTATTTAAAAATAACTAAGGAGAACTCCCCCAAAATGAACAAACAAAATTTAGAAAAAAAACCTAAGAAGAAATTGCAACGTGGACTACATAACCGACACATACAACTTATAGCCCTTGGTGGAGCGATTGGAACAGGTCTCTTCATGGGATCAGGAAAAACAATCAGTGTAGCAGGCCCCTCAATTCTACTCGTTTATGCAATTATTGGTTGTGCTCTATACTTTGTCATGCGTGCTATGGGAGAGTTATTGCTTTCTAATACACAATACCGATCTTTTATTGACTTCTCAACCGATCTTCTAGGGCCATGTGCCGGATTCTTTATCGGCTGGACATATTGGTTGTGTTGGATTGTCACTGGAACTGCTGAAATTATTGCTATTGTCACTTACACACACTTTTGGTGGCCTGAACTCAATCCGTGGATTCCTGTTATAATTGGTCTTATGTCCTTTTTAATTCTTAACCTCGTCGCCGTAAAACTATTTGGCGAACTTGAGTTTTGGTTTGGTTTTATCAAAATCGTAGCAATTCTAGTCCTAATCGTTGTAGGATTTTATATGATCTTTACCGGTTTTGTTTCTCCAAACGGTACGGTTGCTTCTCTTAGCCATATATGGAACGGTGGGAATATTTTTCCGCGAGGAATTACAGGCTTTTTTGCTGGATTTCAAATTGTTATTTTTGCTTTTGTTGGCATTGAACTCGCTGGAACAGCTGCTGCTGAAGTAAAAGAGCCTCAAAAAGCTTTACCACAGGCTGTTAATTCAATACCAATCCGCATTGTATTCTTTTATATATTCTCTCTTCTTGTGATTATGTCTGTGACGCCGTGGGATCAAATCAGTCCAGAAAAAAGCCCATTTGTAACAATGTATGCACTTATTGGTATTCCAACTGCTGCAGGTTTGATGAACTTTGTTGTCCTCACAGCTGCCGCATCTTCAGCAAATAGTGGAATTTTTTCTACCAGCCGTATGATATATGGGCTAGCAACACAAAAAGGTGCTCCTAAATTTTTAGGAAAACTTTCTCGTAACCACGTTCCAGCCAACGCATTATTCTTTTCATGTATATGCATCTTATTTGGTTATGCCGTTGTATCGTTATCTCAAACACTCATAGCTGCTTTTACAATTGTTACGACAATTGCCGCAACTTTGTTTATATTTGTATGGTCTATCATTTTGATCAGCTATATCATCTATCGCCGCAATCGTCCTCTCCAGCATACTGTCTCTCCTTATAAAATGCCAGGAGGTGTTGTTATGTGTTGGGCGCTTCTTGTTTTCTTTGCATTCATTATCTATTTATTGTCATTAGAAGCTGACACTGCCATAGCTTTAAAATACACTCCAGCATGGTTCATATTTTTAGGAATTGTATACTTTCTTTTTGGGAAAAAGAATTATGCAAAAAATTAAAAAATAAAGCTTATATTACAAAAAACATATAAAAAAGGGTAACTAAAGTTACCCTTTTTTGATATTTATCTATAAAATTATAAAAGCTATTGACAAAATATCTCTGTAGAATCTTCAATTACGCTCTTTATCAACCAAAGCATTCGATTTTATCCAAGGCATCATAGAACGAAGTTTTTTACCAACTTCTTCAATAGGATGATTATCATTTAAACGCCGCATACTTTTAAAATGAGCAGCACCAGCTTTATATTCTTGAATCCAATTCGATGTAAATTTACCCGTTTGAATATCTTTCAATATACGTTTCATTTCTGCTCTGGTTTTATCCGTAATCACACGTGGACCAGACATATATTCACCCCATTCAGCTGTATTAGAAATCGAATAATTCATATTTGCAATGCCCCCTTCATACATGAGATCAACAATCAGTTTAACCTCATGCAAACACTCAAAATAAGCCATTTCCGGTGCATAACCTGCTTCCGTTAGTGTTTCATAACCTGCTCGAATCAATTCAACAAGACCACCACAAAGAACCGCTTGTTCACCAAAAAGATCAGTTTCGCACTCTTCTTTAAATGTTGTTTCAATCACCCCAGCACGTCCACCACCAAGTCCACATGCATAAGACAATGCTACATTATGTGCATGCCCTGAAGCATCTTGCGCCACCGCTATTAAACAAGGAACACCACAACCCCGTTGGTATTCATTACGAACTGTATGACCTGGACCTTTAGGAGCAATCATCACAATATCAACGTTTTTTTTAGGTTCAATCAAGCCAAAATGAATACTTAAACCATGAGCAAAAGCAATTGCTGCCCCGTCGCGTAAATGATCATGAATATGTTCCTTATAAATATCAGCTTGCAATTCATCTGGTGTTGCCATCATGATGAGATCTGCCCATTTTGCTGCTTCAGCAACACTCACCACTTCAAAACCATCGGCCATAGCCTTTTTAACTGTTTCCGACCCTGAACGCAAAGCTATTTGCACATTTTTAACACCGGAATCTTTCAAGTTTAAAGCGTGCGCACGCCCTTGAGAACCATAACCAACAATGGCTACTTTTTTCCCTTTAATGAGATTAACATCCGCATCACGATCATAATAAACACGCATAAAAAAATTCCTTCTTTCTCTATTTAAACTGGATTTCAGATTATTTTTATTAAATAAGAAACATTATCTTTAGTGCATCACACACTTATAAAGACAAAAAACACCGCTTATAAAAACACAGCAATTGAATAATTTTAAAGTTTACATATTGCATAGAAAAAACTGTAATCCCCAAACATTCCTAAAACATATACAGATCCCCAAATAACTTCAACTGCTATTCTACAAAAATAATAATTACACAAAATAAGATTTCTAAAGAAAATTTAGCTAATATTCTACTCTTCTATCGTGCAACAAAACGCTATATTCTAAAAATTAAGATACAACATACAATTTTTAACATGAACCAAATCAATATGGATAGCAAGAAAAATTACAAAATAACAAGTATTGTTTTAATACAACCTTCAAAAGCATATACAACAATATCTTTAGAATAATAGAGAGGATGTTTTTACTTTTTATGTTCTTTAATATCCACGCTTCTCACGCAAAAAAGAACACCCCCATACGGCCATTATGTTATCCATTTATGGCGCCTTATAAAAAAATTTTAATATGCTCGAGCCCTTTTCAAGAATCCCCTATAATAGTCTAAGATTTATTGCACACCACTCTCTTTACTTCATAAAGCTACAAGTCGATATCATCATTCTATTTAACAGCTCCTATTGCATTAAGCTTACTCATAAGGAGATTTTACGTTATACTATTTACAGATAACCCGAAAATGAGCTCAAATATCAAGAAAATTTGTGTATTGATCCATTAAAATCCTACGCACTCCTTTATAATGGAAATACTTTCAAAACCCTATTTCTTCTCCCTTCAAAGAAATTATAGTAAGTAGATTTGGTAAAATTTCCTCATAATGGATGGTATATAAAAAAGCATTTCATACCCTAAAAAACACAAAAAATAGAAAGCTACCAATAAACAGAGGAAAATAGAATATTTTATAATGTATGCTAATAGTGCTACTTATCTCAACATGTATAAAATTGTTTTTTAAGATAAATTGACAAACCTCTATAAAAATTTCTCTTCCAATTTTTATAGAGAAAAAAGGTTACGATAATAACCGGATAAAACGCTGAACAGTCTCATGCATTCCATACTCCAACGCATCAGCAATGAGCCCATGGCCAATAGAAACTTCATCAAGCCAAGGAATCTTTTTGACAAGAGCAGGAAGATTCATAATTGTTAGATCATGCCCTGCATTCATACCTAACTGCAACTCTTTTGCTCTTCTTGCTGCTAAAACAAGTTTATTGAGCTCTTGAACTTGTTTTATTTTGTCCTGAAATGCACCACCGTAAGGTCCCGTGTAAAATTCCACACGATCAGCACCCATTGCTTTAGCAATATCAAGACCATCGACAGTAGGGTTAGCAAAAAGGGATACACGAATCTTTCTTTTTTTTAAATTCTGAATAATAGGTGCTAAAAATTCTGCATCATGAGCAAAATTCCAACCATGATCAGACGTTGACTGATCTGGATCATCAGGAACAAGGGTAATCTGATCCGCGTAGTTTTCAGCGATATCTAAAAATTGATCACTGGGATAACCTTCAATATTAAACTCAGCTGTAGGAAAAGCGTTCTTGATTAAACAGTATATATCTGGCAAATCCGCAAAACGAATATGCCTTTCATCAGGGCGTGGATGAACCGTCAAACCTGCTGCTCCAGCAGCAAGCGCTATATGCCCAATATTCGTTATACTTGGCCACGGAAGATTACGTCGATTACGCAAAACAGCAACAGCATTAAGATTAACCGAAAGTTTTACCGCCATGCCCATTTCCATTTTTTTATAGTGTGTAACAAGATAGAAAAAAGGCATTTTCCATCTGAAACTTAGATGATATACATATTTTTTTCTATCGAACAATCATTAAACGTTCTGCTGCGCGCGTAATTCCCGTATAAAGCCAGCGCGCATACATATCACGAAATGCAAAACTTTCATCAAACAAAACGACATTATTCCATTGAGAACCTTGCGCCTTATGAACCGTTAATGCATACCCATAATCAAAATCATCATATCGCTTTTTTAATTGCCATGAAATTTCTTGATCAGGGTTTTCAAACGCTGCTTTTAAAAGTTTAATCTTTGCTACCCTACGCTCACTTTCTTCTGGTTTAACAAGAAGATTAATACTCGGTTTAACTGTCTCCTTCTGTGAAGTCATCACCTTCCATAAAGAGCCATTCAACAAACCTTTAATAGGATCATTTCGCAAACACACCAGCTTATCTCCTGCTTGCGGATAATCTGCTGTAAATTCTTTTAACACACGCAAACGCTGATTATAAAGGTAGCGCGTACGATTAACCCCCACCAATACCTGATCAGCATCCAAAACCAATTGTTGATTGACCTCTTTACGTGTAACAACACGGGCTTCACCATAGTCACCATAAGCAATATCGCGTCCTTCACGCACGTCCATAGCAAGACGTATAATCGGATTATCTCGCGCTTGCCGATGAATTTCTGAAAGAAGAAAATCTGGTTCTCCACTGGAAAAAAATCCTCCACCTGATATAGGAGGCAATTGGCCTGGATCACCAAGAACAAGAATTGGCGTCCGAAAACTCATTAAATCACGCGCCAATTTTTCATCGACCATCGAACACTCATCAACAATAATGAGTTTAGCTTGTGCAGCAGCACTTCTTCGATTTAATGTAAATGTTGGAGCGATAGACTTTTTTCCTGTTATTTCATCGGAAACTTCCTCTTCACCACGTGGACAATAAATCAGCGAATGAATCGTACAAGCATTGCTTGCACCTTTAGAACGTAAAACCTGCGCCGCCTTCCCTGTAAAAGCAGCAAACTGAACAGAACCATCAACTGTTTCTGCAAAATAGCGCGCAAGCGTCGTCTTACCCGTCCCCGCATAGCCAAAAAGGCGAAAAAGAGGAGAACGCCCTTCCTTCAACCACGCGGCAACAGCCTTCAATGCATTATCCTGTTCCCGTGAAAACTGCATAGCTTACCAACATAAGATTTGCATAAAAAGAGCAGTATTTTGAAAAAAAACTACTATCAAGAAAAAATTTTTTATTAAGAATTGCTGATACACGCCCATCTAACAACTTTCGTAGCACAATTATCAATTATTTACCCATTGCTTTTTCAAGATATTGTAACAATCTAAATTTTATCTATACATCGATCTTCTTGGTAACACTTTATGCGTATCAAATAAAATATCATCTTTTACAACAGTAACACCAACAATGGAAGATGCATATCTTAAATTTAAAATAACACCTCTATACGCTTTTTCTAACCAAAATTTAGAATGAGAAAAAGAGCATTGCAATTGCAAAACCCTCACTAGAAAAAATGTCCTTAACAGGATAAGAATAATGTAATTTTTGAACGCTATTTTACACAATCAATCAGCTTTCTTGCACATAAAAAATAAAGTACATCCACTATTACGAAATAATAATAAATATATCAAAAACCTTTTGGCAAAAATAGAAATAGCTCTCAACAAAACGACTTAATCCTATGATGATACACCTATAAGGTTCCTATTTCCCTCTTATCATGATTTTAATAAATTTACTCTTCATGCTACAAATATGTTATATCTCAACGAATAAAGAGAGACATCACGCTTATATGAAGCACGCTTTATCTCGCACAAATATGGAACTTTTTCTGTTTCAACAATAAAATATGGTTCGTAAGTATGGCCTTCTTGGTAGTCTATTATAAGAAAACTGGGACATGGTTTCATGTCCAGCGTAGCACTTCAGGTTCGTCCTCTAGAATATGAGAAAAGCGCAATTCTCCATCGACTGAGTCAAACTTTTTCTTTTTGTCGCAATGTTTTAAAGTTTATAAAAACTAACTGATTAATACTATTCTTATTGCTAGAAATAACAAGACCTCTTTTTATCTATATAGATAATTGATTTTATATATCTTTTTTAAAGTACGGGACGCGTAAATAAAAGTTAGGGAATAGGATTTTCTAACATTTGTCTACAACAGTAGCATTTTCTTTTCTTTGCGCTTCGCTAATCA
>NZ_JBHINJ010000104.1:0-853 GCF_042194855.1 Bartonella sp. CL70QHWL
GCATTCCTCTTTTCCTCCTCGACCGACTCCTCCTGCTTTACCGATACATGAGCAGGAGAGTCATCCGAGGATGAATGGGAAGAAGAGTTTCTCTTTGAGGATCTTGAAGACATTGTTCTTAAAGAGAGAGAAAGGATTCTTGAGAGAGAGAGTAAATTTCTTATGATGAAGTAAGAATGAGATTTCTTACTCCATCCTTATAAAGGAGGTAAAATCACTATTTACCTCGACTTTCTGCAAACGATTACGTCTCTACACCTTCCCATACGGCTATACCGCAAGCCAGGACCCGAAAGTCATTACGATTCCTAGCTAGCTGGGGGGCTAACTGTTGGGGTCAAAATCGGTCAACGACGAAATCGTCACCCGAAAGTCCTCGAAAGAAAAGCCAAGCGACGATCAAAGCCAAGAAACGGGTCGTCGCTCGATAAAACTCACGGAAGGCTCGTCCACTCCCATCTGGCGCCAACGGCGAGGGTCCTGGCGCCTGTCCATGCGATCGTCTCATGATCTCGGGCAATGACAGCATCTTGGTCCCTTGAAACCCATGTCTGGATTGTCCGAGATCTACAATGAGTCTTCCGTAAAACCTTCCCGATTGTTTTAAAGATTCATCTTTTAACATATCTAAAACTCGGAGCCACATTGCTCTCATCCTCGACGACGGAAAATCTGCAGATCTAAGTCCATCTCAAATCCCGATACTCGCGGAATCTCGTTGGAAACAATTATCTCGAAGAGACCCTCCCAAACTCAAAAGATTTCCCGCAAACGACTGACGAGGGAAAGATCGAACAAACCCATAGACGGCAAGACGGCCTGGCACCAGCAGCGCGCGGGACGCGGGCTGGCC
>NZ_JBHINJ010000105.1:0-836 GCF_042194855.1 Bartonella sp. CL70QHWL
CATCACCAACACTCACAGCACCATAACCACTCTTCCATTGAGCGTCAGCACCTGTTGCATTCGCTTTCTTATAAGGAGAATAGCCAGAAACACCACTAGCCCTATCGGCGACAGAATCGTAACCTAGCGCAACACCGGCCCATTCTCTCACTTCTGTCCATCCACCAACAATGGTGGCAGCAGCAGCGTAGTCTTTCGAGTTGTTGCCAACAATAGTAACAGCGTCAAACAGGTTATTTTGTGAATGTACCTGTATGTTGTTACCAATAGCAATAATATTAGTACCCTTCGCATTCGGACTGTTTCCCAGTTTTATATCATCACTAGTTGCATACGTACTCACCCTCCTTGCTAAACTATTAACGCCAGACAGCAAAATATCATCACTATTATCGTCCTCAACAGGCAGCATCCACCCTTTTTTAACAAATGTTTTTGGCAATTTTCGCACAGCAATATTATCCGCACTCATGCTTTTATCGTTAACCGCTATTCTTGTAAGCTGTGGCACTTTCTTATCACCAACATTTCCAACTCGCGCAGAACGGCTACCTTCTGTCAAAACATTTACGATAGGACTCTTATCTCTCTTACCAGAAAGGGTTTTGGTTAAAAAATTTGCGTAATCATCAGAATCATTCAAACCAGCAACAGAGAGAAGGCTTTGTGGATAAGATACACCAGCACTTTTTACACCTTCAAGAAACGTGTTTCTAACATCAGGATTTGCTGAAAAAACAGGCGTAACATTCGATAAGGATGTAGCCGCTATAGCCAACGAAAGAACTTTAACAAAAGAAAAACGAGAACGTTTTAATTCACTCGCTGCTTGTGGG
>NZ_JBHINJ010000106.1:0-831 GCF_042194855.1 Bartonella sp. CL70QHWL
AAAAAGCCTCGTCCATGGCAACTTAGTTGACATACTTCACCTCCCTTTCTTTATTATTATTGCAAGTGAAATTATCTAGCTCTTCAGTGACGTTATTGAGTTCTTTTTCAACTTCTGAATTCCACAACCCACCATTGTCTAAACGTATGATGAATCTACCTTCAATCAAGGAATTCAAAGCTGCTTCAAACTCTTCTACTGGATAACCAATCCAACGAGCTAATACCCTTAAGTTGTTTAAAATAGGCTCACCAGTACGGAGCATTAGAAGTCGCAACATGACATAGATACATTTCTCGGTCGGCGACAAACAACCAAGAGTAAGAAGCCACTTGTCTGCAAAAAGCCTCGTCCATGGTAATTTAATGGACATACCCCAATTCCCTTTCTTTAACTAAATATAAAATTGCTAAAGCATCTGCTTCGTTATCATCTTTCGGATTGTGCCCTTTTGCACGCACCGCCTTAATCATCTCTTCTTTCGACGCATTCCCCTTGCCTGTCGTCGCTTTCTTAATCGTACTTACTGGTATCCCCTCATACGGTATCTGATGCTGTTCACACCACGCCGTTAACGTTGCTAACAAACCACCGTAAACATGCGCTGCATCTGTACCTTTATGACGCCTCACCTCTTCAAAATACACCACGTCAATTTGACCTGCTGTCTGCTTTATTTCTGATAGCCATTGCTTAAAGCGCAAGTAACGCATTCCACCGCCTTCAAAACGGCGTGATTGAAAATTCACGGTACCACTGAACATGTCACCACTTGCACCACGTATCGCCCACCCCGTTTTGGTACCTAGATCAAAACAAAGAATCGTGTTA
>NZ_JBHINJ010000107.1:0-815 GCF_042194855.1 Bartonella sp. CL70QHWL
TGGCTTTTGTTAACAGCGTCATTATTGTTCTTTGCTTCCCCAACACCAGAAATTATCCGATCCGCACCGCTTTCATTTGCAATATTGATTTCTGCGCCACCTACTTTTGCACCAATAGTGAGACGATGCGTTGTCTTATCTTGCTGAATAAAGCTTTCGCTTTCCACTTTGGTAATCACATTATTAACCTGTTCAGTCAATTTATTCTGAACATTTGCGATAGAAGTACCAACACCGGAAAGTGCATCCGCTACATTCTGATAATTCTTGTCAAAAGAAGTACCATCCTCACCAAACTGCTTGATCTTGAAATCCGGTGCTTTCCATTGTCCTTGCTCATCATAACCTGCACCTCCACCAAAATAGGTTGCAAGTTGTTCGTTCAGCGAATAAAGCTGACCACCCGTGACAGCATCCGTTGAATCTTTAGAAACAACACCATCTAAAAGAAACGTAATTCTACTGTTTTCTTGTGTCCTTACAGCTCTGCCTTTTTCTTCTTTGCTCTTTTCATGACGTGCTACAAAGGCATTAGCTTTATCGTTCCATAACAAAGCATCACCTTTAACTTGCTGAGTAATATTCGTTATGTTTTTAGTAAGTTCGCTAAACTTATTTGTTACATTATCATTGACATTCTTGATATTGCTATCAAGCTGGCTTTTGTTAACAGCGTCATTATTGTTCTTTGCTTCCCCAACACCAGAAATTATCCGATCAGCACCGCTTTCATTTGCAATATTGATTTCTGCGCCACCTACTTTTGCACCAATAGTGAGACGACTCGTTGTCTTATCTTGCTGAACAAAGCTCTC
>NZ_JBHINJ010000108.1:0-805 GCF_042194855.1 Bartonella sp. CL70QHWL
TTTTATAATCCTATATTTTCTCTATGGTCTGCGAGTTGATTGACGCCATTGAATTTTCTCACCAAGTTGAGGACATCTATCTCAACGATTTCAACGTCCTTCTGGACATATTTGAAATACTGCAATGTGAAGGTAGTTGTGGATGTTGCTTTGCTGCCCGGTTGCCATTCTGCCATTTCAAAGCCTTTGCATAGTCCTCTCATGGTAATGACAACACCTTCTGCTGGTGTGCCTTGCGCTTGCATTGAACTTCGTAATGAGATATCGATATCTGTGCGCCCCAACAGTGCCATCAATTCTGGAGAGCAATCAGAAATGGTCATGCTAAGTGTGAGGGTTTCAAGACCAAGGTCAACTTCAATAGAGCTATCCATGCCTCCGCCACGATAGCTTTCAACAACCAAGTTCAAATTCGGTAATGTTACGCTTTCACATTTTGCTTGATAGGGAATGCCGTCGACAAAAATGTTAAAATATTTCAAAACTCTTGGTAAAACGGGGATAGCCATTAAAAAATCTCCTCTAAGTAATCATTTACAATGCGTGAACGGAATGTGATGTGTTCTGCTGGTGTTGTTGGTGTGAATTCGACATTGAAATAGACTCTGCCGCCTTCAATGGCGCTTGCTGTATTCAACTCTAGATCAGGCGTACAACGCCCACCAAGAATGGCGCCTTGTGCTTTTAAATCACGCAAATAGGCATTGACGCTTTCACTCACGTCACTCATGTAGGTTTTTTTGATATTGCGGTCGACAGCCCATAGATGCCCGCGCAAAATGGCATCATTGATCATATCTGCGGT
>NZ_JBHINJ010000109.1:0-803 GCF_042194855.1 Bartonella sp. CL70QHWL
TATGATGAAGAGCATTTAGATAAAGAAAGTAACGCATCAGATTTGTCGACAGAAGGCTTATTTCGCAAGCTTGTGAGTTGGTACAAAGAAGATGTGGAGCATGTGAATAAATGGCGTGAACATGCGCGGGAGGATTTTCGTTTTTACAATGGTGATCAGTGGAATGAGGCTGATTTAGCGGCGTTAAAAGAGCAACGCCGCCCCGTTATGACCTTTAATCGTATTGCTCCGCTTGTGAATGCCGTTGTGGGGTCAGAACGCAACAATAAGCGAGAAGTGCAGTTTATTCCCCGTCAAGTAGGGAAGGCATTGCCTAGTGAATTGCTTACTGGTGCGGCAGAATGGTTTCGGGACATGGCGCATGCAGAATACGCTGATAGTGATGCTTTCCAAGATGCCGTTATCTGCGGCATGGGGTGGACTGATACCCGCCTTGATTATGAAAATAGCTTTGATGGTGAACCGGTCATTACGCGTTTAGACCCGTTAAAGATGGTTTGGGATAGCGCGGCAGTGCAACCGAATTTAACCGATGCACAACGCATGTGGTATGTAGATCGCAAGCCCTTGGAAGTAGCTAAGCAGATGTTTCCCAAATCTCATTGGACAGAGCTGAGTGCAGATTGGGCTCGTGATGGGGTTGCTTATGAGGGCATTCATCATAATGATCTTGAAGCTTATAATGATGAGAAGGGCATTGATGTTGAAAACGGTCGACGGATGATCACACTTGTTGAAGGGCATTATAAACAAAAATACAATAAAGTCAATAGGTTGAGTGTAATTATCTTATATGAATCCAC
>NZ_JBHINJ010000110.1:0-798 GCF_042194855.1 Bartonella sp. CL70QHWL
TCAGCTTTATTCCTTGCATCAGACGCTAGCGATGTATTTAGGAGGAGGAGCTAGCTATGAAGGTGGCGAATGGAGGGCTCCGGAATTCAAGGTTGCACAATTCAATTCTGATGGTAGTTCGTCAGAAAAGAAGATTTATCATGATGTAGCAGGAGCTTTTGATGGTGTCAGTGATGGTATGACGAGTATCAACGACCGTATTCATGATGTTGAGAAGAGTGTGGCGAGCAATGGTTTGAATTGGAATGAAGAAGAAGGCGCGTATGATGCGAAGCATGATGGTAAGTCGAGTAAGATTACGAATGTATTGGATGGTAAGATAGCAGAAGGTTCGCAAGAAGTTGTTAATGGTGGTCAGCTTTGGAGCACGAATGAGAGGGTAAAAGAGGTTGAAGACAAAGTAGATACGATAGATCAACATGTGAAAGATATTGAAGTAGCCGTAACAGATGGCGTTGTTAACTATGATAAAGATAGTGATGGGAAAAAGACCAATAGCATTACGTTAGTAGGAGGCAATGACAGCGAACCTGTTATGATAGACAATGTAGCGGCAGGCAAGATTGAAACAGGTTCTCAGCAAGCTGTTAATGGCGGTCAGTTGCATGATTATACTGAAGAGCAGATGAAGATAGTTCTTGAAGATGCCAATAAGTATACGGATGAGAAAGTTAGTGGTCTTGTCAATGATGCTGTTAACGAGTCTAAATCCTATACGGATATGAAATTTGAGACGTTGAATTATGCTATTCAGGATGTTCGGAAAGAAGCAAGACAAGCTGCTGCTATTGGTCTAGC
>NZ_JBHINJ010000017.1:0-38104 GCF_042194855.1 Bartonella sp. CL70QHWL
ACCCAGAAGGCTTTGGTTCAACAGGGGCAGAAGGAGGAGGAACAGAATCTGGAGATGAAGTGTCCTCCGGAACAGAGGGCTCAGATGGCCGAACCTCATCAGTAGAATCTTCAACTGGAACAAACGGTGCAGCATAGGTTGCACAGCAGAAGGGTCCTCTGGAACAGTTGGTACAGAAGGACGTACAGGTTCAACAGGGGTAGAAGGAGTGGGGACAGAATCTGGAGATGAAGGAGATACCGGAATAGAGGGCTCAGATGGACGAACCTCATCAGTAGAATCTTCAACTGGAACAAACGGTGCAGGCATAGGTTGCACAGCAGAAGAGTCCTCTGGAACAATTGGTACAGAAGGACGTGCAGGTTCAACAGGGGCAGAAGGAGTGGGGACAAAATCTGGAGATGAAGGAGATACCGGAACAGAAGACGGTGATAGAAACTCTATGAAATGATTATTAGATGGAATTTTCTAGGAAAAAAACTGCAGTTTAGAAGGCTGCTAGTAGGCAACCTTGCTCTTTAGAGAGGGAAATCAAAAAAATTTTATTTAGGAAAATAGTGTTGAATTCCATTCTTCTGATCGTAGGAATAAATCGTTGTTTTAATGATGATATCAGCTATTTTTTGCCGAATTTTTAAGAAAAATGCTTTTGTGGAAGTATGTAGCCTATATAGATGTTGATAGGGAGTGGGGTTTTCGGTCTTAGGGGTGATGTTTTTATTCTTGTATGGGGGTAGCAATGTTAAAAGGTCAAAAAACATGTCTAAGGTATTTTCTTGTCTAAAGGGGGGAAGGAAAGGAAAAGGGAAGATTTAATGATTACGAAGATTTTAGGAGACTTTGGGGGGGAGATTAGGGAGATAGGATTTCTGAGAGCTCTAGAGATGCAAGGGGATAAGATTTCTGGAGGATTGTGTGGGCATTCTTTATCGGCGATGATTGCGCTTTTGGGTGCTTAATTTAATCAGTGATCTTGATTATACCACATTCACCATTTTCGCTACCGAAGGAGAGGTTTTGCCCTGCTTGATCCCAGTTAAGTGCTGAGATAGCGCTTTTCCCATAACCTTTTAGAAGGACTTCTTTTCCATCATGAAAATGTGCCGCTAAAATCATTCCATCATTGAAGCCTATTGCTACAATTTCTTTGTTTGGGTGGCATGAAACGGTGCTAACAAGCGCATTTGCTCGTGTGCCTAGTTCTAGAGGTGTTTTTCCCATGGGGCCGTCTTTTGTATGAAAGGGCCAAACAATTGCGGCAGAGGCACCTGATGTTGCTAGCCATTTTCCTTTTGCGCTCCAAGACCAGCTTTTGACTTTGCTTGGGTAGCCACTCATCCGTAAATGTTGATTATCAGTGAGACGCCAACCGTGTAAGGCGTTTTCTTGCATCGTGGAAATGACATAGCGGTTGTCTGGTGAAAAGGTGACGCCACAATGAGCTCCTTTCCATACCAATGTGGTGGGAGATATTTGCGTTGATAACCAATGAAGAGTGATGCCATTGTAATGGGCAACGGCAAGTCGTAAACCCTTTGGGGCAAAAGCGAGTCCTTCTACACTACGTTCATGTGTGAGCTCTTGTTGTTCTTTTCCAACATGCGCAAATGCGAGACGTGAGGAGGAAAAAGCAAAAGCTTTTTGTGGACCAAAAGCAACGTTGTTTATCCATTTGCGTTCTTTTTGGCTTAACACTTCCGTGTGATCTGCTGCGGTTGTTTGACAGACTTTTCCATCTTCTCCACCGGTGATGATCGCGGTATTGTCATGGGAAAAATGGCTTGAAATTATTCCTTGGTGAACTTCAACGATTTGTGGGGCTGGATTAAAAAAAACAATGAAACCTTCTACGGAAACAAAGGCTGGTTTATTGCCTATAAAACCGCAGGAAAGGCAGTAACTTTTGAGATCATAATGGGTAATGTTTGGCATTATCACTCACTTATGCGCAATTTTCAAAACCAGTTTTTAATTTTTCAGCATCAAGAGAGCGTCCTATAAAAACAAGGCGACTTTCTCGTTTTTCATCTTCACGCCATGGGCGTTGATGTTGTCCCTCAAGAAGCATATGTATTCCTTGAATGACGTAACGATCATCGTCTCCTTGAAAGGCGATAATGCCTTTAAGGCGCAATATATCAGGTCCTTGTTGCTGTGTAACCTGCTGGATCCAAGGGAAAAACTTTTCTGGTTGCAGAGCATCTGTTTTTAAACTTATAGAAGTGATGGTAATATCATGAATGGGGGATGCGTGATGATGGTCATGATCATGATTACAATCGGGACCACATACATGGTCTGCGTGATGATGGTCAAGAAAATGGGGATCATTATCTAAAGTGCGTTGGAGATCAAAGAAGCCACGATCGAGGAGTTTATCAACAGGGATGTTAACGCGCTCTGTTGTGTAAATTATGGCTCTGGGATTAATGGCCAGAATAAGGGATTCAGCATGGCTGCGTTCTTGTTGGGTGACAAGATCAATCTTATTTAAAAGAATAATATCCGCGAAGGCAATTTGATCTTCAGCTTCACGACTTGTTTTCAGTTGAGAGGGAAAATGCTTTGCATCAACGACCGCTATGACACTATCGAGAGCTGTTTTTTCATGGATAGTATCATCCATGAAAAAGGTCTGTGCTACAGGAACAGGATCAGCAAGCCCTGTCGTTTCTATAATGATCGCATCAAATCGATGAGAACGTTGCATCAGACTTTCCAGAATGCGAATGAGATCACCACGTACGGTGCAGCAAACACAGCCATTATTCATTTCATAAATTTCTTCGTCTGATTCAATGATCAGGTCATTATCAATACCAATTTCACCAAATTCATTGACAATGACGGCATAACGTTTGCCATGATTTTCACTGAGAATGCGGTTGAGAAGGGTGGTTTTTCCAGCACCAAGATAGCCTGTGAGAACCGTAACGGGAAGTTTTTTTGGGTGTGTCGTTTCCATGGAGAGACCCTTTATTGTTCTTTATTGCCATGTGTTTATGTTAAATCGATTGATATCATCAAGTAAATCACGAAGCTGAGACAGAACATGAGAAAAGATTGCTTCACCGGCTTGTGGTGTTGCTTTGCTTGCGTTTCCTGCCGCACCTTGCGTGTTCAGATCTCGCATTGTCCAACCAAAGGCATGAGGACCATAAGCACGTAAATATCGATAATTGGCAATCATATCCGCTTGTTTATTATGAAAATTTTTTGCCTTTTCCATATGGACTTTTTCTGGTGCTAAATAGAGCATGAGAGAGGTTTCGATAAAGCCTCCATGGATATCAAGATGTTGTTGAGACGGCTCTATGAGACCTTGTGGTAAACCAAAACGGCTCCAGCTTGTTGCTACAGCGAGCATGGAAAGGCGCCTTCGTAATTCGGTGATAACGATGCTCATTAAAGGTGAATTGCCTCCGTGAGCATTGAGAAGAAGAAGACGGTTGATCCCTTTGTGATAACAGTTTTCACCAATCTTTATCCATCGCTTAATCGCATCGGAAAAGGTAAGAGTTTGTGTACCTGTAACATCCATATGTTCTATAGAATAGCCAATCTTTTCAACCGGTAAAAGTGCGATATGAAACTGCTCTTTTGTTTGTAAAGTGAGGGCTTTTGCAAAAGCTTCAGCAATAATCCAGTCGGTTTCGAAAGGAAGGTGCTCTCCGTGATATTCGTGTGCGCCCAAAGGTAAAAGAGCGAGAAAAGGCTTGTTAGATACCATAAATTATTGCCTAAAAGAGAAGTTAACATAGACAAAGTGATCGAAGGTGCTGTCACTATTTAATCTATCTATAAGAGAAACGCAAATAGGCGTCTTTTTACATCACATATGGATGCATAAAAATGAGAGCTTTGTTAAAAATAGAGAAGCTTTTATTGAGCAATGCCAACGCAACTTTTCTGTAATATTAGGCAATCTTTCTCAAGATAGTTGTCTTTTGTAAGTATTTCTGATGTATATTATCATTTTTTAATAAGTAAATATTTATGCATATTAAATACTTCACATAAATAATGAAAAAATTATTTTTCATTATTTATTAAAAATGTAATTTTTTTCTGTAAATTACATATTCTTTTTTTATTATAGAGCGAGGATGATCAAAGTATTTCTATTATTACAATAGTACAGACTTTTGTTGCAATCAGGAATTCTATTCAATTATCTGTATATTACAAAAGAATAGAAATATTTGTTGATTGATTTTACTTTGGATAGTGTCTTAACAGATTTTAGTGTTCATGAGAAAAAATAAATATAAAGGGAAGAATTCACGTAAGATAAATTTGTAATCTCATAGAGCAGTTTATAAGATGATTCAGTAAGAAACACCGTTGGATACATAATAAACAGAACGCCATTGTGTTGCACATTGACGCTTTTGTTTTAAAGAAACATTTCTCAAGGTATCCAAGCCTATTTTGCAACGGCGCCCGTGAATAGTATAACGATAAAGCCTTATAATATAAAATCTATTGTGTTCCACCATATTTACACTTTTAAAGTAAAAATGGGTATCATCATTCACTTTGCTAGTTTTCAATACTGTGTTAACAGCGCTTGTTAGTTAAAATACCTCATAAGTGATATTTTCCTTTCTTTAAGTGTGTTTACACACACACCGATCTCGTTTGTGATTTGCAAGTGAAGAAATTTGATTGATTCAATATAAACAGAGTTAAAATTAAGAGAGTTTTATAATCGTCAGCTTTCTCATTCAACATGCAAAACAATAAATTATTATTATAGATTAATATTTTGCGATTAAAGTGATCGGTTGATGAATTTATCATTCAATATCAGTTTTCATGGCGTTATTTTTTCAATGTGCTTACTTAAGTTGGTATTTTAAAAATGCAATTTTTTAGTAAGTTTCTCTATTCCTTTTCTTTCAAGAATTTGATTAATTCTTTATTATTATTATTTATTTTGCACAAATTGAAGACAGTTATGTGAATATTGCTAAAAATTTCGTTCAAAGAGAATTATTTGTTACTAATATAGAGTAAATATAATTACTTAAAATATAAATATGGTTGTGATTTACAATATTGACGAAAAATATGGAATAACTTTTATGAAAATTAAGAAAGAAAGTTTTTTCAGTATTTTGGGGATCATCTCATTTTTCATGACTCTCTTTTTATCTGGTTTTAGGTAGTTTGTTGGTGTTCTAGTATTGCTTATAATTTTTTTGTAAATCTGATAGATTTACTTATTTCATGCGTTTGTTTTATTAGGTTTGAAAGTCAATATTTTGTGTTCTTTATGCTGTATGGGATAAAGGGGGCTGAATTACCTTTTTTAAGATGCTAGCAGTATTTTTTTCTTTTTATATATCAGTAAAAGTTGAGAATCATTTTATTAACGTCTCTTCCATTTGAAAATAGAGATCTTAATTGCTTTTTATAATTTATACCTGTTTTATAGAAAAAGAGTACACTATTTTAAGGTTTATTTATTAGGATAAACTTGTTTTAGATCAAGGTTTTTATTCGCTACCAATTTTATGTTTCAATATTACTGATGAGTTATAGAATAAAAGATTCACTAACAATATTCTATTTTTGTTTTTATTTAAATAATATATAAGTATTATCATTATATTGACAGTTTTAAATGATATAGTTCTTTAAAACTTCATTTTAAATTATTTATAAAATCTCTATTATTTAACTTTTTAAATGAATTTGTTTTTTAATATTTATTATAATGAGAAATTTTATAAATTATTATTACTTTGAAGAATAGAAATAAAAAATGACAAAATATTACTGTTAGTATCTTAAGTTATTATAATGTAAAAGGAATAAATCGTTTTTATCATTTATTGTTTTTTGTGTATTTACATGTAATACATAATGTGTTATATTGTAATAACAAAATTACATATAATGTTTTATTATGTCTGATTATATAAATGATTAAATATAAGTTTTGTTTTTTATATATGTGAAGATTACTTCATTTTTTCAGTGAAGAAAAAGAGGAGCAAAGAAAGCTATGTTTAAAATATTTAAAAATCGTGTATGTTCATTCACTTTTACACTATTTATTCTTTTTTTTGTACAAACTATAGCGGGAAATGCAAGTTTTTTAAAAAATCAATTTCAAGAGAGAATGGCAATTACTATTTCTACATTAGAAAAAAATGTAGCTATTAAAACTGTGAATAGAGCAGTTATTCAAGGCGTTGAGGAACAAGATGGTATTGCTTTGGGGAAAGCTGAAAAAGCTGCTGCCTTTTCAGGTTCAGCTTTTTGGGGGGGGTAGGTATTTTATCACTTCTTGCTTCTTTATGTATTGGGGATGTATTAGGTGCTGTTTTATCTCTTTGGGGAATATTCGTTACACTTTAATAGAAAGATCATCGATAAAGTCGATGACTTTTTTGTTCATTTCATTATGTTGAAAAAAATACATACTTGAAATCATTTATACTGTATTTGATAATAAAATTACTATTCTTAATAATAAATGTAGCTTTTATTAACATTATTAAAGTTCAATGTTTTACATTTATATTTTTTTACAAAGTAGTGTAACCTGATTTTTTATAGTCTATGGTTATTATCCTAGTAATAAGGCTAGTATAATCACTCTCTCTAACAGCCTTTTAATATTGTCTACCTTCTCTCATATGAAGATTATTCATCAAAGGTATATTTTATCCTTTTTAAATTTTTTATCTTTCATAAGGGGATAAAATAAAAAATATCCCTGTATTCATGGCTCTCATGCAATAAGAAAAATGAGAAATTATTATTTATCATTTCAAATTTGTTTGATGTTAAATCCATCAAAAGTATTTTTTACGTATAACAAGTTGTGTTCGTGTATGGACAAAATTATTAAAGAAAAAAAGAGTAAAAATTCTTCTCATTAATCATCTCAAGTGCTATGCGCTGTTGTAATATTGGCAAATAAAATGATGATGCCAGTTTGTAGCTTTATAGAGCAAAGATAGTGATACACAATGAACCTTATGCCATCTCATGGGGTGGTTTATACTGTCGCATTTACGGGACATATTGTGAGAGCGAAGTGGTGATGTGCGTCGTTGGAAAATGCTTTTATTAAAACAGAAGCTTGAATTTTTGATACAAGTGTATTCTGGGTTGTTCTGTTGCGTAAGGGAAGGATACTGTTAAGTAAAGTAATTTAGGAGTGTTTATAGCTTAGCGGAAGAAGGGCAATGAAGTAAAAGGTCTTGTTTAGCACGAAGACGTGCAATCCATTGATCTTCACGAATAGCAGTATTATGTACTGTAATGAGTTCGTTTTTTTTAATTGCGGCTGTTACTGTTGCTTTTTCCAAAAGACCACAAGGAATGGCGTGGTGAGCGCGTGCTTCTGCAATGTTCATTATCCAAGCACGATAAGTATAAAGACCGATAAAGTCTAGCTGATCACCTGGATGTAAATCTTTTTTAGCAACAGCACAGACTTCTACTACGGGATGGCTAAGAGGAACCATATCTTTTTTGCCATAAAGCATAATACGTGCGCAGGTGAGGGGAACTTCCATTGCTGTTAAATGATAGGGGCGATGAAAGGTGAAGTAAGGCCCCTGACCAATTTTTAAATCTTCCATACGTTCGCGTAAACGCGGGTGTGCTATTTCGGCAATGACAAAGACACCAGGTGAAACACCTGGACCTATTGAATAATCTACAACACCATATTGCTGTAAAATACCCCCATCTTGTTTTGGAATAAGCACTTTGTTTAAATCTTGTAGCGCTGCTCGTGGTCCATGCATTCCTGGGCAATCGGGGAGAAGTCCGGTGGCATTGGCAATGGCTGCCATTTCAACCATCGTTTTGGAACCATCAATAAATTCGACCAACATGCGCACATTCATATTACGCCGGTATGCTTCTTCTTCGTAAGCGTCAGGTGTAGCATCAAAGCGCAGAGGATTATTTTTTCCTTTACCCGCTGCAACAATCTTATGTCCAAGGGCTGAAACAAATTCTATGAGTTCCATACAAGCAGTTGGTTCATCGCCGGCACCAAGTGTATAAATGAGCCCTCGTTTTTCTGCTTCATGTTTGAGATAAGCGCCAATTGTAACATCTGCTTCAACATTCATCATGACAAGATGTTTGTTATTCTCAAGCGCTTTGATACCAATTTCTGCTCCTGCTTCGGGATAGCCTGTTGCATCAACGATAATATCAATTTGTTCATGACGTAAAACAAGGTTAATATCATCTGTTGCTGCAATCAAATTTTTTTCAATGCTTTGCGTGAGAGCATAAGTATTTTCAACTTCACAGACATGTCCACCCTCGCCATAGGCTAGTGTAGCGGCATCAAAAATACGTGACGGCGTTCTAGTGGCTACAGCTGCGACTGTTATACCATCCATATGTGCAATACTTGATAATAAATCTGTGCCCATTTCACCACAACCAATCAGTCCAATACGGATGGGAGGATGCTTTTCTGCACGTTGTTTTAAATCATGCGCTAAACCTGTTAGGTTCACATTGCTTGCCATTCTTTTTTCCCATTTGAAAACTATTCTGCTAAAGAACTTTTCTCATTCATAAAGTGCATTTGTTTTTAAGACAATTAATCTTTTATTCTTGATGCTCTAATCAATGGATTTTATAAAAGCAAGAGGGGTGGTTGCTTTTATCAAATAAAATAGGAATAGCGTTATGCAGCAAAAAATAGCAGTACAAGATGTCACCAGTTTTATTGGGAAAGAAATGGGATTATCGGAGTGGCGTCTTGTTACACAGGATATGATTAATCAGTTTGCATGTGCTACAGATGATCATCAATGGATACACGTTGATGAGGAAAAGGCTAAAAAGACACCTTTTGGCGGCACGATTGCTCATGGTTTTTTAACATTATCGCTTTTGTCTACGCTCGCTTATGAGGCGCTTCCAGAGTTAGAAGGGAGCACAATGGGGATTAATTATGGTTTCGATAAAGTACGCTTCATGAGTCCTGTGAAAACAGGGGTACGGATACGTGCGCGTTTTGTGTTAGACGACGCAGAAATTCGCCCTTCTGGTCGAGTGGTTTTCCATTATGGGGTTACGGTGGAAATTGAAAAGTTAAAAAAACCAGCTCTTACAGCTCAATGGCTTATTGTTGCTATTTTGGAAGAAAAACCTTCCAATATCTAGATTATTTGAGTGCTTTATTTTATAAAATTTTTATACAATTCTATTAGAAGTTTCTTCAATGATAATATTGAGAATAATCTATAGGATGATAGATATAGTGGAGCTATCATAGCGTTGATAGCCATAGCAGGTTGCTATTTTCCTAGATTGTTTTGAAGAGGAGTTTCTTAATGAAGATAGTGCATTGCTTCACGCTTTTGTTTATAGCGTTCTTTAATGGGATCATACCCATCACGTAAAACAGAACGCTTCAAATGGAATATACTTGCGTTGCCAATTCACGGGCTTATTTTAAAGAAACATCTCTCAACGCTTGTTACACCCATTTCGCAATGGCGCCTGTGAATGGTATAATGATAAAGCCATTGAGCACCCCTATCTTTTCTTTATGCTTTGTAAAGAAGAAAGCCGACACCATCATATTATATGCTAACCGCCAATGTTAAGACAGGTCTTGGCGCTTGAGATAATTCATAAGAGGCATGCCTTCCTTCCTTTCTTATATAGTTTTTACTCACCCAGCTCTTCCCGCTTGTAACGTGCAAGCGAGAGGTTTTGGTTGATTCTATATAAGTTCAATATGTTCTCTAAGGTTGGGAAAGGTCGTGACCAATGTCTTAATTTGACATGATAATTTATCATTTTTATGTTAAGAGAGAGTCTCACATACTGTGAGATCTCTTATTTTATCCCCTTTTATATTCAATCAATTAAAACTATTTTCTTTCATTTTACAAACGGATGGGGAGAGATAAAAACTGTTTAAGAAAAAAGTTCCTAATCTCTTATGAGCGTTTTCGATAGGCAAGGGGGAAGCACTTTGGAAGTGGCAAAGAGGATGATGGTATTGGCATGTGAAATTCTAAGTCTTTTAATGTTTTGTTTTATCAAGTTTTTGTACGATTTTATCAGAAGTCCATTGGGTTATAATATTGAGCATGATCAAAAGGATGATGACGATGGTCATGATGAAGGTATTATAGCGTTGATAGCCATAGCGGATTGCCATATCCCCTAAACCGCCTCCACCAAGATATCCAGCAAGTGAGGTGGCTCCTATGAGAGAAATGACCATGACTGTAAAACCTGTAATCAGGCTAGGGAGAGCTTCAGGAATAAGAACATGTCTGATAATTTGAAGACGGCTTGCCCCCATAGAGCGGATCGCTTCAATAAGACCGTTTTCAACGGTTTTAAAAGAGAGTTCCGCCATGCGTGCATAAAAAGGGATAGCTGAAATGGTCAGTATAAAAATTACAGCAGGCATTCCTATCCCTCTTCCTACAACGATACGCGTAACGGGAAGAAGATAAAATGCAAGAATAATAAAGGGAATGGCACGAATACTGTCAATGATCATGCTTAAAGGGCGATTGATGAGAGATGAGGAAAAAATCCCCCCGCGTGCTGTTGTGTGAAGAAGAAGACCAAGGGGAAGCCCTATAATAAATGCCATAAAAGAAGCACTAAGTGTCATCAATATTGTATCAATAACAGCTTGGGGAAGTTCATGAGACAGAACATTAAACATAGCCTAAGACCTCACAATATCGTCCTTTTTTCGTTAACCATTGAACAGCTTTTTCTAAAGCTTCTTTATCTTCTCCAGGAAGAGCCAAGAAGAGTCTCCCGATGGTTTCATCTTGAACTGTATCAATGCCACCATGCAAAATACGTGCTTTTAAACCACTCTCATTTTCTAGAAGATGAAGAAAAGGCTGCTGGGCAATTTCACCGGCAATATTAATTTCAATGACAGCTTCTCGTCCGATTGGTTTGAGATTTTTCGCAAATTTTTCAGGAAGTTGCGGGGTGACAAGCTTGAGCATGGCTATGGTTGTATCGTCTTGCGGTGATGTAAAGATGTCTTTCACACGTCCTTCTTCTACAATGTTCCCCTGATTAAGAACAACAACGCGATGCGCTATGGTGCGCACAACTTCCATTTCATGGGTGATGAGCACAATCGTGAGATTGAGGTGTTTATTAATATCAGCAAGGAGCTCTAGAATAGATTGTGTTGTTTCAGGGTCAAGAGCAGAGGTAGCTTCATCTGATAACAATATTTTAGGATTAGCAGCGAGCGCACGAGCAATGCCAACGCGTTGTTTTTGCCCCCCTGACAATTGTGCCGGATAGCAATATTCTTTCCCAGATAACCCAACCAATTCAATCAGTTCAAGGGCACGTTTGTGGCGTTGTTTTTTACTTACACCACTTAATTTAAGCGGCAATGCAATGTTATCAAGAATATTTTGCGATGAGAGAAGATTGAAATGTTGAAAAATCATCCCAATTCGTTGACGGTAAGGCGCCCATTCTATCTCTGATAGATTGGAAATATCAACACCTTCAAAAAAAATGGACCCTGCATCAATCTTCTCTAACCCATTTAAACAGCGGATAAGTGTTGATTTTCCTGCTCCACTGCGCCCAATAATGCCAAGGATTTCACCAGCATGGATATTTAAAGAGAGATTATTAATTACCGGAATACCAGCCGTTTTGTTAAAACAACGGCTGATGTTTTTTAAGGAGATAAGAGTAGGTTTTTCCATTCACAATTACTCGGACATTTGGCACAATTACTCGGACATTTGGCACAATTACTCGGATATTTGGCACAATTACCAAGATGTTTGGGCGGTTTTGCCAAAAATCTCTTTGATTTTTGCACGGATAAGATCGTTATTGTAAGCGGCAACTAATTTTTTAACCCATGGCTCATCTTTTTCGCTCGTGCGTACAACGATGATATTATCATAAGGATTATTTTTTGCGCTCTCCCATGCGACTACATCTTTTTCGAAGTTTAATCCGGAAACAATAGCCCAGTTTGTGTTTATAATTGCAAGATCAAAATCGTCAATAGCTCGCCCTAACATACCGGCATCGAGCTCACGAATTTGCAGGTTTTTAGGATTTTCGATAATATCAAGCGGAGATGCAAGAATATTATGAGGATCTTTTAATTTAATGAGACCTAAAGAATTGAGAAGAAGTAAGGCTCTTCCACCATTAGATGGGTCGTTCGGAATACCAACATGTGCACCATCACGAAGATCTTTTAAGTCTTTTATTTTGTGTGAATAAACACCGATTGGAGCAATAAATGTATAGCCGACAATTGAAAGTTTATAGCCACGTTGTTTCATTTGTTCATTAAGATAAGGGGCGTGCTGAAAAGCATTCGCATCGATCTCTCCTGCGTTAACAGCGTCATTAGGCAAAGCGTAATCAGAAAAATAAACGAGTTCAATATCTAAACCGTCTTTTTTAGCCTGTTCAGCAGCAGTTTTCCAAATAATCGCATCCCGCCCTTCCATAATACCAAGTTTGATTTTTGATTTGTCTGTAGCCATGACAAAGACCGTAGATAAAAAAAGAGCAAAGAGAGAGAGAAATAATCCTATAATCCGACTACGAGAAAAAAATTTTAATGTCATGTACTTTTAACTTTCTTTTCCAGGAGATTTTTTGAGGGAAGTGTCAATATGCTCTGTATTTTTTTAGGGAGATTTAAAGTTATACAAGCTTTAGAGAATATTCAATCACTTTTATTTTTTAAAGAGTATTATTTTTCCTTCTATTTTAGTTGTTTTGAGGGCTGATCATCATTCATTCTCAGAAATGCTCTGAAATTCGGGCAATCAATTCTTCTATTGCAATCATTTGTTGAGGGAACCAATGACACTTAAAAAACTTCTTTAAGGGACGATTGGTTGAAGAACCGGACAATCAGATGATGCTTTAGCCGTAAATTCATGAAGAACATACTGCGCAATCAAGATCAAAAGGCCGTGTTCGTGTAGGCGATAAAGAGAGATTTTGTTGCAATGTTGTGGGGTCTTTGGGGGGATAAAGGTTGCTGATCATTGGATTTAAACGCGGCAAATTTTTGTAAAGGCGAAATTTTGCCCTTCACATGTTTTAGAGAGGAAGAAAAATAATGTTAAGAAAGAAATTTTTATCAACAACAATGATTTTATGGGCTTTGGGAGCGTCAGAGGTGGCTGTGACTGCTTTTCACGCAGAAGCTGGAACCATTACAGGAACAGTTGCTCGTGTTGCATCAGGTCAGGTATCTTTACGCACAGGTCCTGCGACAGCTTATAAAGTTATCGCAATGGTTCCAATGGGAGCAAAAGTGCAAATTTATGGCTGCCTATCCAATAAAACTTGGTGTTCTCTTGGTTATCACGGAAAAGTTGGTTGGGCATCTGCACGTTACGTCAATGTTAACAATGTTCCTACCATTGCTTTTAAAAGGATGCCTGTAAAATCAAAAGCCATGGTAAAATCGCCAAAAGAAAAAGTAAAACAGGCTGTTTCCGACTTTAAAGCTCTTCCGGCGATTCAAAAAACACGGAAAAATATGCAAAAACTATACAGAACAGATGTGATTATCGATTCTACAGGTGTAAAAAAAAGGGATGAACGAACAATTTTAAATCCGTCGCAAAAAGCACAAGGCGTTTCTGTAAAGCACGTGAGTGCTTATAATCCCTCCTTTCCTAATAATGTCAATTACAAAAATTTTGAACGTAATGAAACGCGTTACCGTGTCGTGACCTATCCTGCTCGATAAGGGTAAAGTTAATTTCACAACCGGAATGACAAATAGGATCAGCAGCATAAAGCAAAAAATGCTTATGCTGCTGATCCTATTGTACCGTAAAATGGTATTAAGGCGGCAATGCTTAACTTAAGGTGGTGAGGCATTCAAGGATATTCAGAGTAAAATTTGTCAATACCTCGAATTACGGTTCTTTAGGATGGTGATATGAATCCTCAGCTGGAAAAGATTATACTGAAGAGAAGCCGGACTTTTGACAGACCGGTTAGGGCTCTTCATCTTTTCGGACAGGGCATTAATTTGCGGACTTAGGCTTTATCAAATTACGAGAAATGAGCAATTCAGCAATTTGAACGGCATTCAATGCTGCTCCTTTTCTTAAATTATCGGCGACAACCCAGAAAGCTAAACCATTTTCAACGGTGATATCTTCACGAACACGACTAATAAAGGTATCATCTTCTCCGGTACCTTCATAAGGTGTGGTATAACCACCATCTTCGTGTTTATCGATAAGCTGACAGCCTGGTGCATCGCGGAGGAGCGCTTGTGCTTCAGATGCGCTTAGTGGTTTTTCAAATTCAACATGGACGGCTTCGGCATGACCGATAAAGACAGGGACCCGAACAGCAGTGGCCGTTAATTTAATTTTCGGATCGAGAATTTTCTTCGTCTCAACCGTCATTTTCCATTCTTCTTTTGTATAACCATCTTCCATGAAAACATCGATATGAGGAATGACATTAAAGGCAATACGTTTAGTGAATTTTTTTGATGTAATTGGGTCTGCAACAAAAACTGCACGTGATTGTTCGAAAAGTTCGTCCATTCCTTCTTTACCAGCTCCAGAAACCGATTGATATGTAGAGACAACAACACGTTTAATGATTGCAGCATCATGGAGAGGTTTTAAAGCTAAGACCAGTTGAATTGTTGAACAATTAGGATTTGCTATAATATTACGCTTAGAAAAGGCATTTATAGCTTCGCCATTGACTTCAGGGACTATTAACGGAACATTGGCATCATAGCGCCACGTGGAGGAATTATCGATGACGACACAGCCGGCAGCAGCGATTTTAGGGGCGTATTCTTTGGAAATGCTTCCTCCCGCAGACATAAGACAAAAATCTGTGTCAGAAAAATCGTAAGTATCCAGTGCTTTTACTTTTAAAGTTTTATCTCCATAAGAAACTTCTTGTCCTAATGAGCGTCGTGATGCTAGAGGGACAATTTCATGCGCAGGAAAACCACGTTCTTCTAAAATTGTAAGCATTTCACGACCAACATTTCCGGTCGCGCCGACAATTGCAACTTTAAAACTCATTTTCTATATACTCCTCATGTCTCTCCACATTTATTCCCCGTGCTATACTCAGGAGAGAGTGAGTTGGTCAAGGAACATCATTAAATTATATTTTTGATTTTCAACAACTCAATTTTGTGCACAGCAATCATCATCGTTAGCACAATAAATTGTTTTATTTCAAATGATACGTCTTTTTTAATCTTTCAGAATTGAAAAAATTGAATATTTTACGCTAAGCTATTATCTCTTTAGAAAACACTTTAATTAAGTGAATTCCTTATCTTCTGTCAATTGTTTACCTTCACACTTTTGAATTTTTTAAAGATGGTATTACGTATCGCGTTGGTGGAATCTTTTAATACTTTATCTGTTAATTGTTGAATTATTTGATTTTCTCCCTATGCCTTTAAAAGCGAAGCTTCCTATTACAGTCTGTAAACAGCTAGATTCTAGCGGCTTCCCATTTTTCACTTAAACTAAAGGCTCAACAAGCAGGCCTAAAAATATTTAAAAAGATATTGGGTATCTAAAAAACATTTGAATGTTTCAAGGAGGTATGCGTGCTTCATGCCCTCATACCTTAAATGATAGAATTTATGGCACAACAGAATAAACTTAAGTATCCATATATAGATAAATTCTTATGAAAGTTATACATATATTTTTTTCGTGTCTATTTTTTACTTTATATTTCTTATTTTTACTTTAATCCTATTTTGCTATAAATATCAATCTTTGTAGTATGGTGGTATAAGATCTTTAATCTTTCTCGATATATTTAAGTGTTTTTTTAGTGTGTGGGAATATTCTTAGGCTTGTTTGGAGAGCCTTTTGTTTAAGTGAGTCATATGAGTGGAAAGCCGTTGAACACTCCCATATTTACGTTTAATAAAAGAGCAAGTTAGCACCATCATACATTTTTTTAGCACCCAATGTCGTTACAGCTCTTGGTATGTGAGACGATTCAATAAGAGGTATGCCTTTTTGTACGTTTTTACTCACACGCCAACTTTGCTTGTGTTGTGCAAACAAGAGATTTTGATTGATTCAATATAGAACACGTTTGAAATGAAAGAATTTTACGATATTCGAAACACTTATTCAATATCAATAACGTTAGATTATCATTATAAATCAACGTGCTATTTCTAAGTTAAACTCGTTAGAATTCGGATTATTTACAAATCAGATTAGATTAAGAATTTTCATTCTCATGAGGTGTGGGGAGACAGTCACAATTCTTGTCAAGATTATTAAGGACGTTGATTGTCCTTTCAGTGAATTTATGAAAATAAGGGGTCATTTTTTCATCAGAAATCAACTGCAAAATTGCTCTTTGTTTTTTGCGGGTCAGTATTCTGAAATTTTTTAAAAGTAAATATTCTGCTTTGCTTGCTATTCTGTCATCACAATGATAGGGGCTCTCTTCTTTTTTTGCGCTATCAGCATAAAAGAAGGAAACGGGAACATCTAATATATGAGCAATTTCCTGTAAACGTCTTGCACTTACGCGATTTAAGCCTTTTTCATACTTTTGGATTTGTTGGAATGTTACGCCTAAATGACTTCCTAATTGTTTTTGAGAAAAACCCATGACGTTTCTTCTGAAGCGAATTTTTTGGCCTAAAGAAATATCGTAAAAATGTAGATTTTTGGCTTTCACTTGATGTCCCCACCGGTTGCGAGCGCCCTCGCATTAGTATTCCGGGGTCTGGAAGTGCTGACTCAAAACAGCCCCTTGCTTTTAGTGCTGAAAGCACTTGGACATAACAAGAGCCCCCGGAAATTCCGGGATATCCGCAAAAGCGGTTTTATTTCTAGTTTGAGTTTTTCGGGCTTCCAGACCCTATTTGATTGTCGCGTATACAACCAAAAACACAAGCCTCCTTCATAAGGCAATTACTTTCAATCGTCAATTGAAATTACAACAGTGTTTCTTGTTTGTTTTTTCAAGTTTTCACGTAATTAATGCGTATATTATACATAAAAATATTGCTTGAGATACTTTAGATACTTGTAAAAATTGTAAAGCGAAATTAAAGGGTGATGGCAAGGTAATGGGGTGATTTTCTCCTTTACGATTTTATGTTTTCTCCCCAAAATTAGGCTGTTTCCCCGCTTTGAAAAGTAAACAAACAGATAAATATTCTTGTCCCGATATGGTATACATAAGATGATACAGCTTATCGTTTTTCTTCATCTTAAATCGAGGTATCTCAAACATGTTGCTCGTGAAGGGTATAACGTAAAGTTCATGAAATATAACAATTTTATATTTAATAAATAAATTTCATTTACCTGAGTTGGTTCAAAATGTTATTATAATTCTTGCTTTTAAGAAGTTCATAAGAGCCATTTTTATTCCCTTTTTTAATTGTTTTTATTCAGATGCTTGTGTGGTGCAAGCGAATGGTTTTGATTGCTTCAGTATGAACAGGCTGGAATGAGATAAATCTGATGATATTTTTGGCTTTTGTTACAAGGTGTAAAGCGATATAAATATCTTTATTGTAAAACTCTTTTTTCAGAAATCGTAGATATTGAGATATCATATTGATAGAGGATTGATAGCAGTGGGCTTGTAGAGGAAAATTGCATCAGGGTTTTTTATTTTTTATGCGTTATTTCTTCATTGTTTTGCAAAGGGCGCGCTTCTGAGGCAAGCATAATGGGAACGCCATCACGAATAGGATAGGCAAGTTTGGCTTTGAGAGAAATGAGTTCTTGTGTTTTTCGGTTGAAAGAGAGAGTGCCTTTCGTTATTGGGCAGACGAGCAATTCGAGCATTTTGGGATCTGTGGTCATTTTTTTCATGTTGGGACATTCATTAGTTTAAGCGGTAATCTGTTCTTGTTTGTTTCATGAGTGAGCGCTCTGTTAATGCAAGAAGAGTTTGGGCACGGCTTTCGATATCTGGAGCTTCAAGGAGAGCTTGTTTTTCTGCTGGTGTAAAGGGGATAAGGGCTGAAAAAGCATTAACCAATATAGGTGTAGGGGCTTCTATGATACTGCTCCAATTATATTCCATTTCATGTATGGTTAGATATTTTTCTACAACGTCGAGTAAGTTCTCTCGGTTAATGTTTTCTTCAATATCAAATTCTTGCAAGTCTTTTATGTTTGATTGGATGAGAGCTGTTCGATAGGATTTTGTGTTTGTCAATTCTTGTTCTAAGGTGAAGCGGCAAACACCTTGTAAGATAATGAACAGTTGTCCATTTCCTGTTTCACTGTAGTTTGTAATGCGCCCTATACAGCCTGTTTTATAAAGTTGTGTAGAGAAGCGGTCTGTATCCGATGAAAGTGGTTGAATAATGCCCAATAGACGATCAGTTACCATAACGTTTTCAATCATTTCAAGTGATTCTGGTTCAAAAATGTTGAGTGATAAAAAACCACCGGGTAGTAAGAGTGCACCTTCTAAAGGAAAAAGAGCAATTTGCTTTGGAAGATCATTTTCGCAATTGTAAGAGATATTACCAGCTTTCATGAGTATTTTGTCACCTTTGTTCGGTAGTTTTAGTCTGTAGATAGTCGCAATTTATGACACTATGGAGTAAAGCAGAAAAACCACTTCTTGTGCATTAAAATCATACTTATAAAATACTTGAAGTCCTTAATTCTAAATAAAGAATATGAAACCCTATCTTTAAGGTTGAACTGCGCGCGAAAGAATATTGCTTTGCGATCTTTTTAGTGTGTGACGTTTTGCATGATTTTCAAGAGGTATTTTTGTTTATAGCTTTTGATTTTTGTCTTAAATTTCCTAAAATGTGTTCCTTGCAATTTTTGTAAGGTTCAAAAGGACGCTATTATAAATCTTTTGAAGTAGCTTATGCAAGTTTTAAAATGAGAACATTTTCATCACTTTACTAATGACAGTGTGATAAAGATAGGCTATAGGTTAAAATATGCTGGAAAGAGCGTTATTGTTTCTTTCATTCTTTTGCGGGAGAGTGCAGATTGCAAATTTTCGCATTGCCGCCGAAGGGGAAATAGCCCATAATCTCTCAGGCTTTAAGGACCGTAAAAGGAAGAAGGCAGATCTGGAAAGTCGGGAGAACCCGCGCCGAAGGTGTAAGCGAAAAATCTTTTCGCGAGTCTCTCAGGTTGATGACAGAGGGGGCAGAGACGGCCATATTCTGTGGGCGTTAGCGCAGCTTTGGAGTTATTATGGGCACAACACAAGAAACATCTTTTTTAAAAACACTTCCTTTATATGATTTGCATGAAAAAGCAGGAGCAAAATTTGGTGCTTTTGCGGGCTGGAACATGCCTTTAACTTATCCTCTTGGCGTTTTGAAAGAACATCTTCATACGCGTGCACATGCAGGACTTTTTGATATTTCTCATATGAAATTGATTGCGGTTGAAGGGGCACAAGCCGTGGAATTTTTGTCCTATGCTTTTCCCATTGATGCAGCAGCTTTAAAGATTGGGCATTCACGGTATAATTATTTGCTTAATGAGCAGGCTGGTATTCTTGATGATCTTATCATTACCCGTTTGGAAGAGGGCCGTTTTATGTTGGTCGCCAATGCTGGGAATGCACAGGCTGATTTCGTAGAATTGGAAAAGCGTGCGGTTGATTTTGAATGTCAAGTGATTGCCCTTGAAAGGGTATTGCTTGCTCTTCAAGGTCCTGAAGCGGCAGCTGTTCTTGCTGATGCCGATTTACCAGGGAATGAATTGTTCTTTATGCAAGGATTCGAACCACAGCAGGATTGGTTTATAACGCGTTCTGGTTATACGGGAGAGGATGGTTTTGAAATTGCTTTGCCTATAGGGCATGCGCATATGTTGGCTGAAAAATTGCTGAGTGATTCTCGTGTTGAGTGGATTGGACTTGCAGCACGCGATAGCTTGCGGTTGGAAGCAGGGCTGTGTTTGCATGGAAATGATATTACCCCTGATACGACACCTATTGATGCGGCTCTAATATGGGCTGTTCCTAAAAATGTTCGAGAAAAAGCACAATTTTATGGTGCAAAAGCTTTTCTTGAAGCACTGCAAAAAGGACCTGCTCGTTGTCGTGTTGGATTAAAACCGCAAACGCGTCAACCTATTCGTGCCGGTGCGGTACTTCTTGATGATCAAGGTAATGAGATTGGCGTTGTAACATCAGGTGGTTTTGGTCCTTCTTTTGATGGTCCTGTCGCGATGGGTTATGTTCCTGTTGATTTTAAAGTTGAAGGGACACAAGTCTTTACAGAACTGCGAGGCAAAAAGATTGTACTATCAGTTCATTCACTTCCCTTTGTTGAACAACGTTATTTTAAAGGATGATTTTTTATGTCTAAAACTTATTTTACACAAGACCATGAATGGCTTAGCGTTGAAGGGCAAGTGGTGACTGTTGGGGTTACGCATTATGCGCAAGAGCAATTAGGGGATTTGGTTTTTGTTGATTTACCACAAAGTGGAACAAAACTTTCCAAAGGAGAGGCGGCGGCTGTTGTGGAATCAGTGAAGGCGGCTTCAGATGTTTATGCTCCTCTTGATGGTGAAGTGGTCGAAATAAATGAAGCCTTGGCTGATAATCCTGAACTGGTGAATCAGAAATCCGAAACAGAAGGCTGGTTATGGAAAATGACATTGCAGGATGAGACACAACTGGAAGGGTTGTTAGATAAAGATGCTTATAAGGCTTTGATTGGATGAGTGGCATGATCGAGCGTTCTTTTTCTTCTCGACATATTGGGCTTCGTCCTGATGAAACACAAAAAATGCTTGATGTTTTAGAGCTTGATTGTGTTGATACACTCATTTCTCAAGCTGTTCCACACTCTATCCACTTGGGACGTTCATTGAATCTTCCAGAGGCTGCTAGTGAAGGACAAGCCTTGGAAGAACTCTCCAAGATGATGGAGCGTAACCATGTGCACAAAAGTTTTATTGGACAAGGATATCATGGAACTTATGTGCCTCCGGTTATTTTACGAAATCTGTTTGAAAATCCGGCTTGGTATACTGCTTATACGCCTTATCAAGCAGAAATTAGCCAGGGTCGTTTAGAACTTTTGTTTTATTTTCAGACATTGGTTAGTGAACTAACAGGTTTGCCTGTTGCTGCTGCTTCTCTTCTTGATGAAGCAACTGCTTTAGCTGAAGCCAATGCCCTTGCTTTTCGCTTTTTCCGTGAGAAAAAAACAAAAATTTCTCTTCAGAGTCTTTTACATCCTCAGATTTTGAGTGTTGCACAAACGCGTGCTGAAACACAAGGGATTCAGATTAGCCAAAATGGCGAAATTGCTTCTGATACAGCAGCAATTGTTTTATCTTGGCCAGATACAAAAGGTGCTTTTCATGATTACAGTGAGATCATAAAAGAGGCAAAGGAAAAGGGAGCTTTAGTTATCGTTGTGGCTGATCCTTTAGCGCTTACCCTTATGGAGCCACCGGCTCAATGGGGGGCAGATATCGTTGTTGGCTCTATGCAGCGTTATGGCGTTCCGATGGGATTTGGTGGTCCACATGCTGGTTACCTTGCCGTGAGTGATGCGTTAACGCGGCTTATTCCAGGGCGTATTGTTGGTCAATCCGTGGATACGAGAGGGCGTGTTGGTTTTCGTTTAGCTTTGCAAACACGCGAACAACATATTCGGCGCGATAAAGCGACGTCAAATATTTGTACAGCGCAGGCTTTATTGGCTAATATGGCAACCGCTTATGCTGTTTGGCATGGGCCAAAAGGCTTACAAGAAATTGCGCAGCGAATTCATCATTTAACATGTCGTTTTGTTGCTGGTTTAGAAGCAGCAGGGGTTCATGTTGAAGGGAAAAGCTTTTTTGATTGTGTGAGTATTTCTGTTAAGGGAAAAGCGCGAGAGATTGCGCATCAAGCCAAAATAGGTGGACGCCTTATTCGTGTTCTCGATGATGACACTATTGCAATCAATTTTGATGAATTATCGACAGAAGAAGATGCTGGTGCTTTAGCGCAGCTTTTTGGGGCACAATTAGGCGATCAGGTTTCTCCACAGCTCTATGGAAAAAAACGGGATGCTGCTTTTCTTTCTCAGCCTTTTTTTCATGCTGTTCATTCAGAGACAGATATGATGCGCTTTTTGCGTCGTTTGGCGGATAAGGATTTGGCGCTGGACCGTGCTATGATCCCTCTTGGTTCTTGTACAATGAAGCTTAATGCCGCGGCTGAACTAATGCCTGTAAGTTGGGCGAGCATGGCCAATATACACCCCTTTGTTTCACAAGAGGATGCAGCGGGTTATTTGGAGATGATCAATCAGTTAAATGCGTGGTTGTGCGAAATTACAGGATTTGCGCAAGTTTCTTTTCAGCCAAATTCTGGTGCTCAAGGTGAATATGCTGGGCTTTTGGCTATCCGACGATATTACCAATCACGGGGAGAACATCAACGTACAGTTTGTCTTATTCCTGCATCTGCGCATGGTACCAATCCAGCTTCGGCCCATATGGCAGGGATGGAAGTCGTTGTGGTAAAATGTTTAAGCGATGGTGATGTTGATGTAGACGATCTCAAAATGAAAGCGCAATTGCATAAAGATAAATTGGCTGCTCTCATGATTACTTATCCTTCAACCCATGGTGTTTACGAGGAAAGCATTAAGGAAATTTGTTCTATTATTCATGAAAATGGCGGACAAGTTTATTTTGATGGTGCTAATCTCAATGCCCTTGTGGGTCTTGCTCGTCCTGCGGATATTGGCGCTGATGTTTGTCATATGAATCTTCATAAAACATTTGCTATTCCTCATGGTGGTGGTGGTCCTGGTATGGGACCAATTGGAGTTGCTGCGCATCTCAAACCATTCTTACCAGGTCATGAACAGGATGGGACAACACATGCGGTTTCTGCTGCTCCTTATGGAAGTGCATCTATTCTTGCGATTACATGGATGTATATTCGAATGATGGGGGCTGATGGCTTAAAATATGCAACACAAATAGCCATTTTAAATGCCAATTATATTGCTGCACGTCTTTCAGCCGCTTATTCCATTCTTTATCGGGGCAAGCATGGACGTGTTGCGCACGAATGTATTGTGGATACACGCGTGTTGAAAGAGCAGTATGGGGTGAGTGTTGATGATATTGCAAAACGTCTCATTGATTATGGATTTCATGCGCCCACGATGTCGTTCCCTGTTCCGGGAACTTTGATGATTGAGCCAACGGAATCAGAACCAAAAGCAGAGATTGATCGTTTTTGTGATGCTTTACTCTCTATTGCTGAAGAAGCTAAGAAAGTTGGTAGCGGGGTTTGGCCAAAAGACAATAATCCATTGGTGAATGCCCCTCATACAGTGGCAGATACTTTAGATGATGCTTGGGCACGACCCTATTCGCGACAAGAAGCTGCTTTTCCCAACAGTTCTCTTGATCCAGCCAATAAATATTGGCCTCCTGTATCGCGTATTGATAATGTTGCGGGAGACAGAATGCTCATTTGTTCGTGCCCGCCATTGGGAAATACCTATTAAATAACAAATATGTATTTAATTTATTTATTTGCATAAACAAAAAAAGCCCACACATTTTGTGTGGGTTTTTTACTTGTTGATCATGATGGCGTTATTTGTCTATTTTCTAGAATTTTGCATTGTTTTTTTACAACATGAGCAAAATCGAAAAAGTCGACAAAAAAGCTGTGTTTTGTCGGCAATAGGCATGCTCTCCTTTGTCTTCTACTGTATGACATGGTTTTAGTGACTAGTCGGCATCGGTCTAGCCAGCTAATTCATGTAAACGAGAGTGAAACCTATGAGGATAGGGGCACGTCTGTTGCATGTGTTGTGATATACTACTTCTCACTAAGGTGACGACGACCGGTTGTAGAAAGAATAAAATCAATTTTAGTGTTTTTGATGATAAAGACACGCGAAACTCTGTTGTTGTATCTTTTCGAGTCAAGAATTGTCTAAATATTTCTCTTTAATCTGCTTTTTATAAATATGACGCAAAAATATGTAAGAACACCTGTCAGAATGAGCAAACGCAAAGCCAAATGTATTATGGTTGTTTTTTACAAGGGGTCTTATAAAAGCCGGCACATCTTTCCACTTCATTGCAAGTCAGTTTGTGACTTTACGGCGCTGTTTTTCTAAGAGCTCGTGTTCTTTCGCTGTTACCTGTAAATCAACATCCAAACTTAACGCAGCGACATGTTTTAAGTTAGAGATTGAGAAAAAAAGAGCTTTATGAGTCGTTCCTGCTTTTGTCTGTCAGATGAGGGCGGGGGGATTGTGTATTTCTGTTGACGTAACCTTTGAAACTGGAAGACAATCTAATTTTGGGAAAATGTAAAGCCGTAAAGGTGAAAATCAATCCTCAGTTTGTCATCTCCTCTTAATTCAGCTTTGCGGCTTTCAAAAGCATTTAAAGCAATATTTTTTTAATAATGGGGATTACACATTGCTCCATACCTTATATTTATTGTGTTCTTTAGTGGGGGAATGATCCTCATGTAAAACAGAACGCTCCAAAAAGAATATACTTGAGTTGTTAATTCACGTGTTTGTTTTAAAGAGACACTTCGCTCCCAATCCCATTTCGCGACGGCGCTCGTGAATGGTGTAAGGGTAAATCCATTGATTCCCCACTATCTTTACGCTCTATGAAGAAGGAAATTGGCACTATCATACACTTTTCCAGCTCGTGGGTGCTGCTTACAGCCCTTGGTATTTGAGGCGGTTCGTTAGAAGCATTATTCTTTTCTTAAATCATTTTTATCTACACATAGTTCAGCTTGTGGTATGCAAGCGAATGATTTTAATTGGGCAGTTAATTTTAAAAACTTTGTAGTAGATGCTTTTTTGTCAATTTATGGGGAAAGGCTAAGTTTTTGTATTTTGGGTGAAAGCTACTTCCATAAAACAGTCCATCAACTTGTCTGTTTTGAGATTTCTGTGAATGCACGGTGTCTATGACCATTCTATGTGGTTGATTGTTGTAAAATCTTTTGTAAAAGCCCCTCAATTTTCTAAAAGGATGATTTTTATCAATTTATTTTTTTTAAGAGTTTTTATGTGTAAATGTATTTATAGCGGGAGCCAAGAGATGTTAGAATTTCATTGGGAAGGGTATCGGCATCTATAGATACTTTTTCAAGTGTTTGATGGGGGCCAATGAGTTCTACCCAGTCACCTGTTTGAGGTTTTTGTTCAAGATCGGTCGTATCTACAATAATGGAATCCATAGAAACCCGCCCAACCATGGGAAGTTTGTGCCCGTTGAAATAAACTGTTCCTTTATTCGAAAGAGCACGGAGCCAGCCGTCTGCGTAGCCTATAGAAATGGTTGCAAGAGTGCTTGGTCTGTTGGTTATAAAGCTTTCTCCATAACCAATAGGTGCTCCTATATCAACAACGCGGCTTTGAATGACTTGGGCTTCAAGTCTTAAAACAGGTTTTAGAAGGGATGTGTGTTTTTCTTGGGGGGCGATTCCGTAAAGTGCAATACCGGGACGAACAAGATCAAAATAAAAATCTGATCCTAGAAAGATACCTCCAGAATTGGCAAAGGAAACTTTGCAAGCAGGCAGTTGTGCAAGGATCGTTTTGAAAGCAGTCAATTGGGCATAATTTGATGGGTGGGTATCATCTTCTCCGTTAGAAAGGTGACTAAGAATATATTTTATTTCTGCTTTTTCGAAAATTGTAGGGTGTTTGATGAGTTTTTGTAATTCTTTTTGATTAAGTCCTAATCGGTTCATATGGGTATCGATTTGAACAATTGCTGGAAATTTTTTATCTTTTTTTTGACAAATTTTTTGCCAATTTTCAATGGCATTCCAAGAGTTTAGAACAGGAACAATACCAGATTGTGCGACAAACTCTTCTGCTAAGTGTGGAAGTCCATTCAGAAGGGAAATCGTGACATTTGATGGTAAAATGCTTTTTAATTGGAGTGCTTCTATGATTTGGGCGACAAAAAAAGTGCGACAACCAGCTTGATAAAGGGCAGGAGCAATTTTGTGAGCTCCTAATCCATAGGCGTTTGCCTTTACAACTGCTGAACATTGCGTTGGAGCTACACGTTTGGCTAAAGTGATATAATTGGCAACAATGGCACTGACATCGACGGTTGCTACAGCTGCATAGAGTGATGTATCTATTTCATCATTAACGGATTTTTTCATTTTAAAAGCTTATCTGTGTTCGTGAAATACGGGTTTTTTTGGTTATTTCATTGAGGTTCTTTACGATATAGGGAAAGGCACTATTTTCTATGGTCAAAATCATAAGAATCCTATACTGCCATTAAAGTCGTTTTTTATGTAAAATGCTACTTTGGATATAAGAGATACTTTAGTTTTATTTGTGTTGTTATCAACATGGTATCTTCTAATAATTTGTAAAACATAAACTTTTTACTTATTTTCCCTAGTTTAGGCATATAAAAAATAAACATAGTTTATTGTATTGTATCATTTTGAAGAGTGCAATATTAGGCTGTTGTTGCTGGTGCGATTGTTTTGATTAAATATTGCACTGGCTGCTTATTCAGAGAAGATAAAATGATTAAATTAACCACGTTAAATCAATGCATTACAAGTTTTTTACCATGAGGGGAAAGATCACTTATCTGTGCAATTTTGGATGTCGTCTTATGCACTTAAAATTATTTTTGTTAAATGGAAAACAGTGTGTAAACATTTTCTGATACATTAAAAACTGTTGACTTAGAAAACCCGTTGATTTGGATATTATTTCTTTTCAAGATGGATTGGGTATCCAATATTTACTTTCTAGTCTTTGATTGGTTTTAAGTGAAATCAATTTTATCGCTGATAGAGCGCGCTAGATTCATTTATTTAATTTTGACATAAAAGTGTTAACCTTGAGGCTTTTGTTTTAAGAAAATTGTTGGCAGATGGTTGTGCAAGTACTATATCACGTCAAGGATTCGAAATTTAACGTTCAATAAAATATAGGGAAGAGTATGAATACGTCTGCTACCAATGTTCCGTCAAGCATCAGCAGCGTTGCAAATTTTCCGATTCCTGAGAATGTGTTCGCCCTTACTGTCCAAGAGGTTTGTCACTACACAGATCGGTTATTTAAATTCCGTCTGAATCGTCCGGAAAGTTTTCGTTTTCGTTCGGGTGAGTTTGTTATGATCGGTTTGCCAAATGCAGAAAAGCCGATTTATCGCGCTTATTCGATTGCAAGCCCCTTTTGGGATGAACAGCTTGAGTTTTTTTCGATAAAAGTTCCAGGGGGACCTTTAACCGAGCATCTCCAAAAAATTAAAATTGGTGATACAGTTCTCATGCGTAAAAAATCTACAGGAACGCTGGTTCTTGATGCTCTTATTCCTGGAAAACGTCTTTATCTTCTTTCAACTGGGACGGGAATTGCTCCTTTTGCAAGCCTTATTCGTGATCCTGAAACTTATGAAAAGTTTGCAGAAGTTGTCCTTATTCAAACAACGCGCGAAAAGAATGAGTTAATTTATGCAAAAGATCTTGTTTCCTCTTTGCAACAAGATCCACTCATTGGAGAATATGCACAACAGTTGAGATTTTATCCTATGACTACTCGTGAATCTTCTGAGCATATGGGGCGTATTACGACTGTTATGGAAAGTGGGGACTTTTTTGAAACAACTGGCCTTCCTAAAATTCATCCTGATGAAGATCGGGTGATGATTTGTGGTTCCATGGCAATGTTAAAAGATTGCGCAAGGATGTGTGAAAGCTTTGGTCTTGTTGAAGGGGCCAATAATGCTCCTGCTACTTATGTTGTAGAGCGCGCTTTTGTGGAGTAATTAGGTGGGAAAATTGGTGCTTTATCTTCTTTCAAACCGGTACGGGGTTTTTCCTTTTGCAAGCTTTATTCGTGATTCTGACACTTATGAAAAATTTTCAGAAGTTGTTCTTATTTAAATAACGCGCGAAAAGAATGAGTTAATTTGTGCAAAAGATCTTGTTTTCTCTTTGCAACAAGATTCATTCATTGGGGCATATGCACAACAGTTGAAATTTTATCCTATGACTACTTGTGAGCTTTCTGAGCATATGGGGCGTATTACGACTGTTATGGAGAGTGGGAGCTTTTTTGAAACAATAGCACTCCCCAAAATTCATCCTGATGAAGATCGGGTGATGATTTGTGGTTCCATGGCAATGTTAAAAGATTGCGTAAGGATGTGTGAAAGCTTTGGTCTTGTTGAAGGGGCTGATATTCTTGCACTTTATATTAGATTGTAGAAAGAGCTTTTTTCGAGGGAGAGGGAAGTTGTGATGCGGTATATGCTAATGCAGTAATCGAATCCCAATCACTTATTGCAATGAGTTGTTGGGGCGCTATCCAAGAACCACCAACGCAGAAGACATTGGGCAGTTGGAGCCATTGTGTTGCACTTTTTTGTGTAATACCGCCTGTTGGGCAAAACCGGATATCAGAGAAGGGAGATGCTAAAGCTTCAATGAAGGAAATACCTCCAGCAGCTTCAGCAGGGAAAAATTTAAGATATGAATAGCCTTTGTTTAATGCTTGCATGAGTTCACTTGGGGTCATTGCAGCGGGAAGAAGGGGAATTTCACTATTTTTTGCACAATTGATTAGTTCATTGGATAATCCGGGGCTTACAATAAACTTGGCTCCAGCTTGTTCGGCTTTTTCGTAATGTGTTGTGTTGAGAATTGTGCCGGCTCCAACAATTGCTTCAGGGACTTCTTGTGTAATTTTCTGAATTGCTTTGAGGGCATTTGGTGTTCGCAAGGTGATCTCAATTGTTTTTAATCCACCTTTGACAAGAGCGCGTGTTAAGGGTACAGCACTTTGTAGATTGTCAATGAGCAAAACAGGTATAACAGTTTGTCCTTGGAGATATAATAAAAGCTTTTCTCTTTTTTGGCACATGATATTTTTTCTTCTTGGAGATGATATTGTTTGTATCGTTTGATTAAGCACAATATGTTAAAGAGTACATGAATAAATCTTGAAATTGAATGAAACGCGCGTTATGGCAAAACACATGGAAAAGAATTTTAAAGTTGCTGCACTTTATTGCTTTGCAGATTTGAAACATTATCATCAATTACAAAAACCTTTGCAGGAATTATGTCAAGCAAAGGATATCAAAGGCACTCTGCTTTTAGCACAAGAGGGAATTAATGGAACAGTTGCTGGTTCTTGTGCGGCAATTGAGGCATTGGTGGACTTTATTATGGCTGAACCAGCGTTTCAAACGCCGGAGATTAAATATTCATGGGCATCAAAAATGCCTTTTCATCGCATGAAAGTGCGGTTGAAAAAAGAGATTGTGACAATGGGGGTTGAAGGGGTTGATCCGCTAAAAGTTGTTGGTACGTATGTGGATCCTGAAGATTGGAATGCTCTTATTCAAGATGAAGAGACAATTTTGATCGATACGCGTAATGATTATGAATATGCAATAGGGAGTTTTCAAGGAGCGATTGATCCGCAGATTAAAACATTTCGCGAATTTCCTGAATGGGTGCGTAAACATGAGGCTGAGTTAAAGAAAAAAAAGAAAATTGCCATGTTTTGTACAGGTGGTATTCGGTGTGAAAAATCAACAGCTTATGTTCGTGATCTTGGTTATGAGCAAGTCTACCATCTAAAAGGAGGTATTCTCAAATATTTAGAAAAAATTCCAAAAGAGAAAAGTTTATGGTGGGGTGAGTGTTTTGTTTTTGATGAGCGTGTTTCTGTTCATCATGGTCTTGAAGAATGTGGACGCGAATTATGTCGCGCGTGTCGTTCTCCTCTTAATGCTGAAAGCAAACTATCGCCTCATTATGAGGAAGGTGTTTCCTGTGATGCTTGTTATAACACGCGTAGTGAAGCCGATAGAGAGCGCTTTCGTGAGCGCCATAGGCAGTTTCAATTGTTGAAGTTGCGTGCAATTGATTCTCATCAAGGGACATAAGGATATCGCAGTGTAGGGCTTTAAATTGTAGCGTTTTTCTCTTAAATTTAAGAGAGAAGAGTTTTTTAATATTAGTAGAAAAATATTTTATAAGACCGGATATTATTCGGTCTTTTTGTTTATGTTAAATTATTTGACTTATAAGTAATCATTATAGATTGTTTGCTTTCTTTGACTTTATAGGATTGAGTATTTCAAATACTTTTCATTTTAAAATAGAAAAGTCATTTACGAACAATTTAGCACATTGATTTATAATAATTGGCTATTTACATCTTGAATAAGAGATCTAAATATCGTCAGGATTCTCTCATTCCAAGCCTGTTTCTATGGTTGAATCAATAAAAACCATATCTCTTCCACGTTACAAGCGGGGAAAGTCACGTGGAGTAAAACAATACAAGAAGGACGTGCCTCTTATTAGTCGTCTCAAATGTCAAGGGCTGTCACAACATTGGGGGCTTAGTGTGTGATGATGATCAGCTTGCTCTTTTATGAAGCCTAAAAATAGTGGGTTCAATAGATTTTATATTATTTTATTGGGGGTACTATTCTATCATTTATGGGCGCTGGTGTGAAGTTGGCTCGAGCACTTTAAGAAATGTTTCTTTAAAGAAAGTACGTGAAGATACAACCCAACTATATTCCGTTTGGGGTATTCTGTTTTACATGAGGGGAGTGATCCCATGAAAGTGGATGAATGACCTTGTTTGGTGGGGGAGAGTGTTGTTTTTTCGCATCATTTTATCTTTAAGAATTAAAAAATGTTTAAAATTAAAAAAATGATTGAAATGAGAAAGAATTCGTTTTATAGGATGCCTTGCCCAAAGTCGCACGTGCCTGTGGGTGTCCGCTGGTTCTCAAATGGTGAGATTAACCGGTACGGTACCTGGAACTAACCGCTCCAGTCATTCTTACAGCCAATTGCAAGAATGAGGACATCTTGAAGCAACGACGGTGCGGGCCTTTCTGGTGTCTTCCAGCTTTTAAATGCTGGGATAACTATAGAGGCACACCTCATTGCCTTCAGTGCGGAAGTGGTTTTCTCAACTCCAATCAAAAAGGCATATAAAATAGAATAACGCGGTTTCGCGCTGTTCTTTCGCAGCATGCAATGCTAATTTCTGGTTTTTTGTAATCAGAATGGGGATGGTTGTTGTGTGTTTTTTGTCCTTTAGCTTTTGGCAGCTTTGGCTGTCTAAGCATAGAGTGGGGGAGCGTTCCCTCAAGGAGAATTGCAGATGGCAACGCAACGTATTCGCGATTTTCTTGCAACACATCGTTCTGAAGGTCCATGCTTAATTGTTGACCTTGATGTTGTTCGTGATAACTATTTAAATTTTGAAAAAGCTCTGCCGCAGTCTCGTATTTTTTACGCAATAAAGGCAAATCCAGCTCCTGAAATCTTGCGTTTGCTAAGTTCTTTAGGATCTTCTTTTGATGCGGCTTCTGTTGCAGAAATTGAAATGGCTTTAAAAGCAGGAGCAACGTCAGAGCGTATTTCTTTTGGAAATACGATTAAAAAAGAGCGTGATATTGCACGAGCATATGCATTGGGAGTTTCACTTTATGCTGTTGATTGTGTTGAAGAAGTGGAAAAAATTGCGCGTGTTGCTCCAGGAGCACGTGTTTTTTGCCGTGTTCTTACCGATGGCAAAGGTGCAGAGTGGCCATTGTCACGCAAATTTGGTTGTGTTCCAGATATGGCGGTTGATGTTCTAAGACGGGCACACCAATTGGGTTTGCAAGCCTATGGTGTTTCTTTTCATGTTGGATCTCAGCAGGTTGATTTGAGTGCGTGGGATCGTGCTTTATCGGATGCTTCTACAGTTTTTAAGCGTTTGGAACAAGAAGGCATTTCACTAAGGTTGGTGAATATGGGGGGCGGTTTTCCAACGCGTTATTTGAAAGATGTCCCTACAGAACAAGCTTATGGTACAGCAGTTTTTGATTCATTGAAAAAGCATTTTGGTAATCGTATCCCTGAGACGATTATTGAGCCAGGACGTGCGATGGTTGGCAATGCTGGTGTTATTCGTACAGAAGTTGTTCTAATATCTAAAAAAGCTGATAACGATAATGTACGATGGGTTTATCTTGATATTGGGAAATTTAATGGTCTTGCTGAGACTATGGATGAAGCCATTCGTTATCCTATTGAGACACCTCATGATGATAAGGTGATGGAGCCTTGTATTTTGGCTGGACCGACATGCGATTCGGCAGATGTTCTCTATGAAAAAACACCTTATCCGCTTCCTCTATCCCTAACGATAGGAGATGAAATATTGATTCATGGAACGGGTGCTTACACAACAACTTACGCATCGGTTGCCTTTAATGGTTTTGAGCCTTTACGATCATATGTGATCTGACATTTCCTTTTAACTATAGTTTTTTAGATTTTTTGCTATGCTCGTCATGGCGCTGTAAGAGGGCGGTTATAGAGATGAACATGATTAATTTTCAAACAAAAGATGGGGCATGTTTTACACTTTTATTGGAGCAAGAAGCCGATAAGCCTTATCGAGAAAATTTGCTTGATTCAATGATGGGGTATGGACGTAAACGTAAATCATCAGAGGTTTTACGTCGTGGTCGTTTGGCTGCTCAAGGGCTCTCTTTTGTGGTTAAAAATGTGCTTGGAGAGCTTGTGGGAAGTGTCCGTCTTTGGCATGTTTCTTTTTCTAAAGAAAAAAATGAAACACAACATGCTTTACTTTTAGGCCCCTTGGCTGTTGCGTCTGAATGTGCTGGTATGGGAATAGGATCAATTTTAGTCCGACATGCAATTGAAACAGCAAAAAAATTGGGATATGGCGCCATTTTGCTGGTAGGGGATTTTGAATTTTATCAACGTTTTGGCTTTTCAAATAGTTTAACAGAAAATTTGGCAATGCCTGGTCCTTACGAAAAACATCGCTTTCAAGCGTTGGAACTGATACCACATTATCTTTCTGGGTGTTATGGCACTTTGGTTCCTAGTGGAGAACGAGAAGTTTCAAATCGTTTTCAGCATCATAAAGTCGCTTGAAGATAGTGTTTATTTCGTTTTTCAGCAGCTGCCATTGAGAAGAGCATACCGTTTTGACAGTGCCAAGGTATTTAGCGGTACAAAGTTTTGGGGAGTTGTATTGCGATTTTATTATATGGCTTTTTCTTTATGGGGCTGGTTTCTTATTTTTGATAATTTCAGTTAAGTGAGTAAGAATATATTTTAAGCTCATTTTTTGAAATAGTGTCTTATTTTATAATACTGAAGGAACCGGATTTTTGAGTTGTCTTGTGTTCTTTTAAAGTCGCTATCATCATACAGTTTTCCAGTTTTCAATATCGTTGATAAATCTTGCATCAAAACGGTTGGATATTTTACTTTTTTCTTAAACAGTTTTTATTTCTTTGCTTTTTATGTGCAAGGGAATGGTTTTGATTGATTCAATAGAGAGATATTTTGAGAAATTTTATACCATTTCAGCTCTTGTTGAAAGAGAAGGGGCTTAAGAAAGAAAAATATGTAGCAGTAGAATCAAAATTGTAAGTATCAGCTTTTTTTAAAGAGTGTAAAAAAATAAAATTACATGTTTAAAAGCAGCTTTTTTGAAAAAAATATATCATTACTTTTTTGCTATAAAGGTAAATCGTTTTGCAATTGGCATGAGAGTATCAAATACAAAATGATTTTCTCATGTAAAATTTTGCATTCAGAATCAAAAAAACGTTATCCTACACATTATAAGAGAAATATGTGCGTGAATAAAAATCACAAGAATCATAAATCTTTTATGAATATTCTTGTAAGAATCAAAAGAGTGAAGGGCACAGAATCTTAACAAAATAGTTTTTATGAGGATAGTAGCGTAAAAAGGGGGTAGATAGATGAGAGATTTAATGTTTTTTACCCTATGGTGATAAATCAAAAATCTTATAGAAATGGCTGCTTTATCTTTATGGTGTGGAGCACTTTAGATAAGCTCTTTGTTTATTATCATCTAGAACAATTTTTGTATGCGAGAAGTTGTTTTTAAGTGCGGAAAGAGCCCGCATTAAAAGAATTTTTATCAGAAGAATCATTTAGAATCATATGTTTATTTATACTGTCTCTTGAGACAAGATAAAGTGCATAGGAAACGAGCAAAGTGATAAGGATAAAAAATATTTCTCAATTTTAATTAAGTTTAGTGATTTGGTGGTGAATCCATGAGAGGTGGTATTTTTTTGAGAAACATGGTCATAAATGTCAAAACACCAAAAATGATGGTTATGATAAAGAAAATATCACTAATAGCCATAATGGTTGCTTGTATGCGTACCATACCAAACAATTGAGAAAGAGCCAGAGTATAGGAATCAAAGGTTTCTGTTTTGAATAATACAGTAAGATTTGAAAGCATTTCAGTTGCTTGTCTGTTTGCGTAGTTAAGAGTTTCGGCTATTCGTTCATGATGGAAGTCTGTGCGTTTTGTTATGAGAGTGTTGATAATGGCAAGCCCTACAGCCCCACCTAGATTCCGGGTGAGATTAAAGAGTCCAGAAGCATTTTGCATCCGTTCTGGTGGGAGTGTTCCCAAGGCAATATTATTAATAGGAACCATACATAACATTACAGAAGCACCACGGAAAACTTGCGGCCAAAAAAGCTGCCAAAAATCCCAGTTATCTGTGATAGAGCTCGCCATCCAAATACCTATTGCAAAACCAAAAAGTCCTATTGCCATCATTAAACGTGCATCCATTCGTGCTGAAAGAAATCCAGCAAGCGGGGCAGTTAATAACATGACGAATCCTGAAAGAAACAATGTTTCTCCAATCATGAGGGCATCAAAGTGGCGGATTTGGCTTAAATAGACAGGATAAAGGTACGTGAGTCCATAAAGGCCTATTCCCAATGAAAAGGAAAAAATGGATGCAGCTGAAAAATTAAAATTAGAAAAAGTAGAGAGATCTACAATGGGTTCTTTTACTGTAAAAGCACGCCAGAAGAATAAGGCTGCAGCAAGAATCATGGTAATGAACAAATCCCGAATCAGCGTATCACTCAGCCAATCATGACGTGCTCCTTCTTCTAGAATATACTCTAAAGTTCCCAAGAAAGTAGCCATAGAAATGAATCCTAACCAATCAAACTTCTTCATTAAAGAGGGATCAGCTTTATCAAAATCAATTAATTTCCAAGCGAGAATTGAGATGATAATCCCGCAGGGTACATTGATGAGAAAGAGCCAATGCCATGATGAGAGATGACAAATATAGCCTCCCACGGTTGGACCAATGGTGGGGGCCAATGTTGCTACTAGTCCAACAATAGGGGTAACAATTGGGCGTTTGGAAGGAGGAAAAAGAACATAAGAGGCGACAAAAACGCTTGGGATAATTCCTCCACCAATAAAACCTTGTAGTGCGCGATACAAAATCATCTCTCCAATAGATGTTGCTGTTGCACAAAGAACAGAAGTAATCGTAAACCCGATCGCTGATATGGTGAAGAAAACACGTGTTGAAAGCAATCTTCCTAAAAATCCAGAAAGCGGCAACATGATGACTTCAGCGATGAGATAGGAGGTTTGAACCCATGAAATTTCTTCAGAGCTTGCTGTAAGACCCGCTTGAATTTCAGCTAAAGAAGAGGAAACGATTTGGATATCTAAGATTGCCATAAACATGCCAAAAGACATAGCAATAAAAACTACAATTTTGCGCATTCCTATGCGTTCTTGAGACTGTATGAGCTCTGGTATGGAAGATGTCATAGTAAGATCTTCTACTTTTTTTATAAGAGACTTTTATCTTGTGGCTTTGTACGTGTATCAATTTTCACTGAAACACTCATTCCTGCTCGGATATGTCCGGTTTTTAAAACTTCTTCTGGAATAGAAATACGTACGGGAATGCGCTGGACAATCTTTGTAAAGTTACCGGTAGCATTTTGTGGAGGCAGAAGAGAAAAAACAGCGCCTGTTGCGGGCGAAATAGAAAGCACTGTTCCTGTAAAAACATCATCTTCGAAGGCATCAACAGAAATATAAGCTTTTTGTCCGGTATGAATGTCTTGTAGCTGTGTTTCTTTATAGTTTGCTTCAATATAAAGTGCATGTATGGGGACTAACGCCGCAAGACGTTGGCCATTTACAACAAAATCTCCCGTTTTTGCTGTTAAATTTCCTATAACTCCATCAAATGGCGCTCGTATAATGGTCGAATCAAGATCACGTTGTGCTTTTTTACGCGAGAGCTCTAAACTCTTTGTTTCGCTTTCTGTTTCACTTCGTTGCGCTTCTAGCACTCGGATATTTGCACGTGCTGAAGCCATTTTTGCATCCGCTCTGTTAACATTCGCAATGGCTTGTTCATAAGCGGATTTGGCATCATCAACATTGGATTGAGGAGCATAACGATTGGCTTTCAGTTCTGTTACACGTTTTAAGGTGAGTTGTGCATTGGTTGCTATGGCTGAAGCGGCTGCTTTTTGTGCTTTTGCATCATCTAAAGAACTACGAGCGGCTGTGATTTGCGCATCAATGCGTAGAAGTGTTTTTTTCTGTGTGTTAAGATGCGCTTCTGTTTGATCCAAGGCTATTTTATAATCACCATTGTCTAGGTAAAATAAAACATCGTCCTTTTTTACAACTTGGTTGGCTTTAATGGCAATTTTTTCAATATACCCATTTAATTTAGTCGCAATAGCGGCTATATCTCCTTGCACATAGGCATCTTCAGTGGACAGCATATAACGCCATTGCGTCGTCCACTTATAGCTAAACCAAAGTACAAAAAGCGCAAAGACGATAAGAAGAGCCTTGATTACTTTTTTTCGTTTCGTTTTATCGAGATTTTTTGTTGAAAAAATGGTCTCAGATACGGACATGATTTTATACTTTCAATATTTATGTTCTAACGAGTATAATAAGCCTCTCACTCTAGGGTAGGGTGATATATGCACGGACGATAAGAGCTTTTCCAACAATAAGGCGATTCCTGCTACATAATGCTAAATATATAAACTTGCAAGTTAGAGATCTTATTTCCAAGTTAGATGTCTTATTTTATTGCGCATTTTTTACAAAGACCTCGTACTTCTAGGGTGCTTTTGTGTGCTTGGAAGCCAACCGCTTGAACCATCTGTTTTAAACTTGATACAATCGTTTGATTTTGTATTTCGTTGACTGTGCCACAGTTTAGGCATCTTCAGTGGACAGCATATAACACCATTGCGTCGTCCACTTATAGCTAAACCAAAGTACAAAAAGCGCAAAGACGATAAGAAGAGCTTTGATTACTTTTTTTCGTTTCATTTTATCGAGATTTTTTGTTGAAAAAATGATCTCAGATACGGACATGATTTTATACTTTCAATATTTATGTTCTAACGAGTATAATAAGCCTCTCACTCTAGGGTAGGGTGATATATGCACGGACGATAAGAGCTTTTCCAACAATAAGGCGATTCCTGCTACATAATGCTAAATATATAAACTTGCAAGTTAGAGATCTTATTTCCAAGTTAGATGTCTTATTTTATTGCGCATTTTTTACAAAGACCTCGTACTTCTAGGGTGCTTTTGTGTGCTTGGAAGTCAACCGCTTGAACCATCTGTTTTAAACTTGATACAATCGTTTGATTTTGTATTTCGTTGACTGTGCCACAGTTTTCGCAAATTATAAACGTTGTAAGTTCATGTTGACAGTTTTCAGGGTGTAAACAGACCATAAAGGCATTTACACTTTCAAGACGATGAATACACTTTAACTGTACGAGTTTTTCTAACGCACGATAAACTTGGAGAGGTGCGCGAAAACCTTCTTCGCGTAAGTGATTGAGAATCGCATAAGCACTTAAAGGCCCTTTTGCATTTTTTAAAGTATTTAAAACCAATGTTTGGTTACGCGTCAGTTTAGATGACATGGACATCTTCCTTTTGCTCCCATGGAAAAGCATAAAGCGTGTAAGATATTTATGCAATGGTGATTATAGAATATGTACTCTAATCTTTAGCCGTTTACATGACATCATTGCGATATGTAAGAAAAGTTGCAACCGTTGTGAGGGGAGGGGTATTATAATCTGAAAGCCGCTGCTATCCAGCAAGAAACTTTTATACGCTTCTTATTTTTCCAATAATGTCTTGAAATAGGATTTTTTGTTACAATATTTTATTGGAAATGTTTGGGTTATTTTATTTAAA
>NZ_JBHINJ010000111.1:0-749 GCF_042194855.1 Bartonella sp. CL70QHWL
GCGCCGCCTCATAAGAATAAGAAGAGTAAGAAGAAGGGTAAGTGAGGAGTGGATAAGATGACAGTTAAAAAGAAGTATGAATCTACTGATGAAACAATCGAAGTTAATGGAGTTACGCTTCATCGTATACGTGCTTTAAGAAATTTTAGAGATGTGTACGCAGGTGACTTAGGTGGCTTTATTGAAAATGAAAGCAATTTAAGTCATGAGGGAGACTGTTGGGTTGGGGACGATGCAAAGGTTTATGGTAGTGCTAGGGTTTACGGTCGAGCCAAGGTTTTTGGTAATGCCAACGTTTATGATAACGCTCATGTTTATGGCAATGCCATTGTTTATTTTGATGCTAAAGTTTTTGATAATGCACATGTATACGGTACAGCAATAATTTGTGGAAATGCCCGTGTGTGTGGTGATGCATGGATTGATACAGGTTTTATTAGTGGTTGTGATTTAGTTAATAGTAGTAAAAAGAAATACGAACTTACAGACGATACAGTTGATCTCGGTCCTTTCAAGTTACACCGAATACGAGCATTGAGAAGCTTTGGCAAAGTAAAGAAAGGTGATTTAGGTGGCTGGGTAGAGAGTGAAGAGAACCTCAGTCACGAAGGTAATTGTTGGATTAGTGGTTTAGGGGCTGTTTTTGGTGGCGGCAGATTACGTGGTGATCACCTAGTTCCAAACTTTAATTACATTTCCAATACGACTTATAAATTGTCTATGTTAACACCACAACAATACATGGCATC
>NZ_JBHINJ010000112.1:0-742 GCF_042194855.1 Bartonella sp. CL70QHWL
ATCAAGTTTACTTTTCCATAGAAAGACATCGGACGGTTGTTTTCAGTGGAAATGGTTTTTGTCAAACGTCCACCAACACGGATCAACCATTGAGAAGGATTTTTCATATCAACGGTAAAATTATCAGCATCTTCAATGGTATTAAACATCAAATGTTGATAGGCAATTTGTGCTTGCGGCTCAAATGTTAAACTTTCCATTCCGGTTGCAAACTCTTTGCCAACAGTGGTGGAGATACTCAACATTTTGGCATTTTGCAATTTTGCGGTTTTGCCAATGAGAGCATTGCCGATATCTCCTTTTAGAATTCCATAGGATAACAGTGTATCCATATAGAAACCATTGTTATGCTGCACGCTGCCATAAGCTGTTAGTGACCATTTATCCAATGTGCTCTTACTTACATCATCCATATCCTTTGGAGTGAAAGACAGCCGCCCATAGGTGCCTACAAGACCGAAATGTGTTGTGGTATTTTGTCCTTCTAATGCTGCGAATGTAACACCGGCTTGGAGAGCAGCATAGCGGATATCAGCACCATAACCATATTTGAGAGGTCCGCGTTCAGAAGATAAGGTTCCTGTGTTTCCGTAAGTATAGAGGAAGAAACCGGTTTGTTTTTCTTCTTCTTTTCCTAAAACAGATGTTCTGATATTGGCTAAGAGTGCGTTTTGTTTAGCCATATCGGTTAATCCACTATAGAAGAGAGCATTTGGCATGACCAAATAGCTTGCTGTTTGTG
>NZ_JBHINJ010000113.1:0-742 GCF_042194855.1 Bartonella sp. CL70QHWL
CAGAATCATTATTCCATCCGATAAAAGCCGTATCAAAAGCCCGTGCATTCACTTTTGAAAACAACTGTGTACCTGCTACACGTTCAATTTTAAGACGCACGCCCGCCTGTGCAGCACTATCTTGAAGTGACTGAGCAAGTAACAAAGTATAAGGAGCATTTGAGACAATAAAATTTGCTTCAAATCCGTTCGGATAACCGGCCTCTGCTAAAAGCTGTTTTGCTTTTTGAATATCAAGCTTAAAGGGTTGCCCCTCTTTTTCATCCAAAGCTCCAAGATTACCAAGAGGAATAAAACTGGCCCGTGGAACACCAATCCCTTTAAGAAGCTTCTTGCCAAGACCTTCATAATCTATAAGATAACGCATCGCCAAGCGTACTTTTTCCTTAGCAAAAATGGGATTTGTCATATTGAATCCCCAGTACATCATGGATGGTTCTAACACTTCCTTGATTTTAACATCTGTTGTTTTTTGCAGATCTGCAAGATCTTCAGGTGTCAAATTACGAGCAACATCAATATCATGTTTTTGCAACAACAAGCGTTGTGTTCCGGGCTCTGCAACATGGCGAATTAAAATCTGCTTCAGTTTAGGCGCTTGTCCCCAATAGTGAGAGCTTGCACGCAACAAAAGAGCTTCTCCAGGGCGCCAACTTTTTAACTGATAAGGACCAACACAAGCAGCATGACTCTTCAAATACTGATTTCCCAAATCACCATCTTTTTCGTGTTTCATAATCGT
>NZ_JBHINJ010000114.1:0-741 GCF_042194855.1 Bartonella sp. CL70QHWL
ATCACGCGCCTGATTAAACTGAAGATGCTGATAAACAATCTGAATCTGCGGATCAAAAACAACACCTTTATACCCTGTTGAAAACGTTCTGCCACTCGTTAAAGAACCGCAAACTGTTTACCCTTTAATGCCACAACCTTACCCCGTGCAAGGGTCAAAACATCTCCCTTAAAAAGTCCATACGATACCACCCCATCTATATAAAAACCCGTATCATGCTTCAGACTTCCATAGGCAGAAACAGACCATTTATCAAATGCACTCTTTTTGCTTTGTTCAACATCCTGAGGGGTTAGAGAAAGGTTTCCGTAAGACCCCATAACTCCAAAGAATGTACAACCATATAAACTCTCAATCTCGTTTAACAAAACACCTGCTTCGAATGCATTATAATCGAGCTCAGCACCATAGCCATATTCAAAAGCAGATAAGTTGGAAGCATAATGATGGCTACCACCATAAGCATGCAGAAAAAAGGCTGTCTTTTCATTATCCTTCCCAAAGGAATGAAAAGCATTCCGCATTGTCTCTAATGTCTTATTTTGCGCGGTCATATCCACTAAACCAGCATGAAATAAGGCATTTGGCAAAAGAAGATAAGTTGGAACCTGTGGAACAACAGCTCTAATTTGGAGATTAGACGAGGAATCCAAAGGGTCAGAAGACCCAGAAGGCTTTGGTTCAACAGGGGCAGAAGGAGGAGGAACAGAATCTGGAGATGAAGTGTCCTCCGGAACAGAG
>NZ_JBHINJ010000115.1:0-736 GCF_042194855.1 Bartonella sp. CL70QHWL
ATTATGCTATTCAGGATGTTCGGAAAGAAGCAAGACAAGCTGCTGCTATTGGTCTAGCGGTGTCCAACTTACGTTACAATGATGCACCAGGAAAGTTAAGTGTTGCACTTGGTAGTGGTATATGGCTCAATCAGTCCGCATTTGCTCTTGGTGCTGGTTATACATCTGAAGATGGAAATATTCGCTCTAGTCTATCTGTGACAAGTGCCGGAGGGCGCTGGGGTGTAGGTGTAGGATTAAGCTTAACTCTAAATTAATAAAATTCACTACGATTATTTTCAAAAATGCTCCTGTCTATACAAGACAGGGGCGAAAAGGGTTGTACGATTAAAAGAACGGCTCCCACAAATAATAGTGCCAGCATTAATGTTGAAAATAAAGAAAGAGAAAAGGTGTGAAGAGTGGTGTGTTTTACGCAAATTTGACAGAAGTCGTGGAGGGGGCTGGTTGGTGGTTGTTACATGACAGTGAGCAGCAGATTAAGACAGTTTTTGATGATGCGAAAAAATATGTAGATAAATATTTTTCTGAATCCAAGGATAATGCGATGAGTAATGGTGTTAACGAGTCGAAATCCTAAACCGATATAAAATTTGAAACGTTTAGTTATGATATTAAGAGCGTACGGAAAGAGGCAAGGCAAGCAGCTGCCGTTGGTTTAGCAGTATCCAACCTACGTTACTTCGACGAGCCAGGATCTTTGAGTGTCTCATTTGGTAGCGGCACATGGCGTGGA